>NZ_MJGC01000041.1 GCF_001746915.1 Desertifilum tharense IPPAS B-1220 | reverse complement strand
ACTCCTAACTCCCAATTCCCCTCTTCTCCCCAACCCCCAACTCCCAACTCCCAATTCCCTTCTTCCCCCCATCCCCCAACTCCTAATTCCCAATTCCCTTCTTCCCCATCCTCTATGAAATATTCCACAAACTGGACGCGCCGCCAGTTTTTTCTCGGCGCGAGTGCAACGGCTGCAACTATTGCCCTTGCTAGTTGTAACCCGACGGCAAATCAAGCCTCTCGCGGCCTTTCCGCAGAAGCCTTAGAGATTGAACCTGTCGTCGATCCTCGTAGCTTAGAAAAACCTAATCTGACGGTTGGTTTTGTCCCGGTTAATGACTGCGCCCCCTTTGCGGTGGCTTGGAACAAAGGATTTTTTCGCAAATATGGCCTTGATGTTACCCTGAACCGCGAAGCCAGTTGGGGAACCTCCCGCGATGGCATTTTGTTCGGGCGCTTAGATGCTTCTCCGGTTGTGTCTGGGGCCGTCACCAATGCCCGTATTGGGGCAGAAGGGGCGCGTCATGCCCCGTTGTGTGCGGCGATGACGATTCACCGCCACGGGAATGCAATGACGATGAATCAAGCGATGTGGCAAGCGGGACTGCGACCTTGGCCCGACTATCAAGGCAACCTGGAGGAGTTTGGCCAGAGTTTCCGCAGCTATTTTAATAGCATTCCGGCAGACCAACGGATTTGGTCAGTGGTGCTGAGTTCGGCAATTTATGAGTATTTTGTGCGCTATTTAGCCGCCGCCGCTGGGGTGAACCCTGATGAAGAATTTCGCGTGATTATTACGCCGCCGCCGCAAATGGTGAGCAATATGCGAATTGGGGCGATGCAAGCCTATATGGTGGCGGAACCTTGGAATACGCGGGCCACTTTTCCTCTAGGACGTGGGAAGCAGGGCGTTGGCTTTACGTTTGCCCAAGGGCGGGAAATTTGGCGAGGCCATCCCGACCGACTTTTAGGGGTGATGGAGTCGTTTATTGAAGAGAACCCCAAAACCTACCGCAGTTTGGTGAAGGCGATGATTGAGGCTTGTCAGTATTGCAGCGATCCGAATAATCGCCAGGAGGTTGCCCGACTGATTACCGATCCGGCGTTTACGGGGGCGAAACCTGCTAATCCGCAAGCGCCTATTGAACAGTTTACCGGGCCGGGAATTGTGGGGAATTACAATTACGGCGGATTTGATAACCAGCAACGCCTGGTGACGACGCCGGAAACTACGATTTTCTTCGATTTACCGGAGGATTTGGCACAAATTCCGGGCGACCATTCTACGTTTTTGTGGCAGTCCCACAGCTTGTGGTTGATGACGCAGGCGGCGCGGTGGGGACAGATCGATCGACTTCCGGCGAATGCGGAGGCGATCGCCAGACAGGGTTGGCAAACGGATCTGTATCGCGAAATTGCTGGGGAAATGGGGATTGAATGCCCCCAAGACGATTATAAGGTTGAGCCTGCCGAACGGTTTATCGATGCTCAGGCTTTCGATCCGAGCGATTTGGAAGGCTATCTCCGACAATTTCCGATTCGTGCGGGTGCGCCTCAATCTTTCTATCTGTCTTAGCGATCGCTCTCCCCAGATTTTAGGTCTTTGACGGCGTTCAATTCTGTTTTTTTGTATCAGGGAATTCATCCCTCAGAACGGTTTCATGCTATTGATCTAAGGAAGGAATTATGCACAATTCAACCAATCAAACCACGCGTTCGACAACTTCTGTCACTTCCGAGAGTGCGTTTTTAGAAATCGAAAATTTAGTCAAAGCCTATCCGACTTCTGAAGGCGATCCCTTAACGATCTTAGATGGCATTGATTTAACAATTGCCCGCGATGAGTTTATCAGTGTTATCGGTCACTCTGGCTGCGGAAAATCAACATTACTTAAGATTGTGGCAGGACTGGAAAACCCCACCTCTGGCTCGGTTCGGCTCGATGGTAAAGAAATTCGCACCCCCGGAGCCGATCGAATGATGGTATTTCAGCAATATTCTTTGCTACCCTGGTTAACGGTGCAAGAAAATGTCCGTCTCGCGGTAGATGAAGTTTTGAAAAAAGCTTCATCTGTAGAAAAAAAGCAGATTGTCAGCGAGCATCTGGCGATGGTGAATTTAACAGCGGCAACAAATAAGTATCCTGACGAACTTTCGGGTGGAATGAAACAACGCGTCGGAATTGCTAGAGCATTGGCAACTCGTCCTAAAATGTTATTGATGGACGAACCTTTTGGCGCATTAGACGCTTTAACCCGTGGCAAACTCCAGCGCCAGGTTTTGGATATTTGGGAGCAGCATCGCCAAGCGGTAATGATGATTACTCACGATGTAGATGAGGCAATTTATATGTCCGATCGCATCATTCTAATGACCAATGGTCCTCAAGCAAAAATTGGCGAAATTATTGAGGTGCCTTTTTCCCATCCCCGAAACTTATCTGAAATGCGCGAAACTCAAGAATACTACGACGTTCGCAATCATGCTTTAGACTTTCTCGATCGCTACTTTACCCAAGACGAATAAATGCTTTCGGTGCTAATTCGTTTGTTTTGAACTATTTCTAGAGAGAGCGAATAATGCAGATCAAATCAATGTTGGTGCGCCTCCAAAACACTTTAGGGTGCGAAAATCTAACAGAACAACTGGTATTGCTTCCAGGCAGTGCTTACCCCTCCAAATCTTCGCACGCGTCATCGCCTCGCAAGAAAACCCAATCTGTGAACTTAACCGTCGGCTACAATGGTTCGCCGAAAAGTCAAACCGCTTTAGACTTGGCGCTATGGATCGCGCATCAAACCCGCCTCGCGACGCCGCAGCAAGTAGTGGTTCAAGTGATTTATGTGGTGGAACCCTCCGGAACGTATCGCACTGTTCCTGCTCAATTCCCGCAAAGCGCTTCCGCCCAATACGAACAAGCCGATGCTATCCTATGGCAAGCGCGATCGCTCGCGGAAGAGTGGCAAGGTACGATTAAATGTCACCTGCGCTTTGGGGACGTTGCTCGCGAATTAACCGAAGTGGTGGAATCAGAAGCCGCAACCTTACTTCTGTTAGGCTGTAACTCAGCAGAATCTCCCCTGATTCAACAATTAGGACGTAACTTTCCCTGTCCCGTTTTAGGTATTCCTCACGCTTTAGCGGAGGAAAAAGCGTCTAAAGTCCCCGCCTCCGTCTAGAATGGCGATCCAGGATTAATCGGGAGGGTGCATCAACCGAGGATGCACCCCAATTTTTTAAAATAATCGAGCAAACCTCCTCAATTCGGAGGGTGCAAATTTTCATCAAATCCGCCTCAATCCTCGAACGACTGTTAAAATCTGGTTAAATCGCTTGCTGTACCGCTCATGAGTGACACCGTTCTAGACGTTCGCAACCTCCAAGTCCAGTTTCAGCTTGATGAAAGGCTGATCCGCGCCGTTGATGATATCTCTTTTGCGGTTCAGCGCGGACAAACTCTCGGAATTGTCGGAGAGTCCGGATCGGGAAAATCGGTCACTTCCTTGGCAATTATGGGGTTAGTTCCCTATCCCCCAGGGAGAATTACCGGGGGAGAAATTGCGTTTAAAGACACGCCAGACGGACAGGTGGTGGATTTGCGATCGCTCTCACCCACCCAACTCCAGCAGATGCGCGGTGGAAAGATTTCGATGATCTTTCAAGAACCGATGAGTTCTCTTAACCCCGTCTATACCATTGGGTTTCAACTCACTGAGGCGCTGTGTCAGCATCAGACCCTTTCCCAAGCCGAAGCCAGACGCAGAGCGATCGCGCTATTACAAGAAGTAAAGCTACTCCCCCCAGACGAAGAAATTCGCAGCCAATTACTCGCAGAATTCCCCAAAACTCAAAATAGCGAACCCGACGAACGCGAACTCCAACACCAGGTTAACCAACAAAAACTCGCCATTCTCGAACGCTATCCCCACGAACTCTCCGGCGGACAAATTCAGCGGGTGATGATTGCGATGGCGATTTCCTGCAATCCTACCCTATTAATTGCTGACGAACCCACCACAGCGCTAGATGTCACCGTTCAAGCCACCATTCTCGACTTGCTGCGCGAGTTGCGGGATGCGCGGGGAATGTCGATGATTTTCATTACCCACGATTTAGGCGTCATTGGGGAAATTGCTGATAGCGTGGCGGTGATGTATCAAGGGAAGATTGTCGAATCTGGGCCCGTTCTGGAAATTTTCTCCAATCCCCAACACCCCTATACTAAAGGCTTGCTCGCCTGTCGTCCCCGTCCGGATCGTCGCTTGCAAACGCTACCGACTGTCTCTGATTTTATGGAAGTGGGTAGCAACGATCGCGGCGAGATGGTGATTCGAGAAAAAGAAGCTGGCGAACATCAACAATGGCAAGGGGTGGAAATCTCGGAGGACGAACTGAGCCAACGCCTAACGATGTTAAAAGGGCGATCGCCAATTTTGCAAGTCCGCGATCTCAAGGTGGGTTTCCCGGTAAAAGGTGTTTTCGGTCAAACCAAGCGCTATTTTATGGCCGTTAACGGCGTTTCCTTTGAAGTCTATCCGGGGGAAACCTTGGGGTTAGTAGGGGAGTCCGGCTGCGGAAAAACCACCCTAGCACGCACTCTGCTGCAATTGGTGCCGACCATGAGTGGCGCAATTGAGTTTGAAGGTCAGAATATTACGCGCCTGAGTCGGGGAAGCCAGCGCCAACTGCGTCGGGATATGCAGATTGTCTTTCAAGATCCCTTTAGTTCCTTGAACCCTCGGATGTCGATTGGCGATGCGGTGATGGAACCCCTGACAATCCATAGTCGCACGCAACAGCGCAAAGTTCAGCGCGATCGCGTCGCCTATCTGTTGGAACGGGTGGGTTTAAATCCAGATTGGATGAACCGCTATCCTCACGAGTTTTCCGGGGGACAACGCCAGCGGGTGTGTATTGCGCGATCGCTAGCCCTCAATCCTAAGTTTATTATCTGTGATGAGTCAGTCTCAGCATTAGATGTCTCGGTACAGGCGCAAGTGCTGAATCTACTCAAGGAATTACAATCGGAATTTGAACTGACCTATATCTTCATTTCCCATGATTTGGGAGTGGTGAAGTTTATGAGCGATCGCATTATGGTCATGAATCGCGGTAAGGTCGAAGAAATGGGCCCATCCGAACAAATCTATCGCCAACCCGAACGAGACTACACCCGCACCCTAATTGCAGCTATCCCCACCGGAAGCCTAGAACGCATCCACCAACGCCAAGCCGCTAGAAGCATGGTAAATGGGTAATTGAGCTTCACAGCAATTCTACTCCCATACCCTCCTCTAAGAGATTGGGAGTAGGAGCTAGACAGATGAGGACCATTAGGGAGAAAACGGATTAGCTGGACTACCAAAGCGAAATAGCACTGTAAAAACATTGTCATTCACAAATGCTTGGTTTCCAAAAACATCCTTACCATAATGATATTGCTGATTTTGCCAGTTGAGCGATAGCGTTGGGCTATTGTACTGATTGCTCAATTGCCAAACTAAACTGGCTCCATACAGAGAACGAGTCGTATTTTGATCGATAGGAGCAAAATAAGCAGACAACATGAGAGTATTGGTTGGACGAATCGTGAAGTCAGCCAGCAAGCGATTCTCGTAAGAGTTGGGTAAAATATCCCCAAAATAGTTCGTCAAACCCATCGACATCATTCCCCAATTCAATCGAGTCCCAATCGTCAGTTCGCTAGCGGGTGAAATACTAACCACATCGCCAATTCTTGTCTCCCGATCGAGGGCATAATTAAAGCTAGAGAAAAAGTTTAAATTAGCATTACGACTGAGCCGAACTTGTTTCCCAACACTACCCCAAATTTGACTATAATAATCCCGATCTGGATTAATATAACCAATAACGCCACCGCGAAAACTCCATCCGTTTATCGTGTTTCTGGTATAATCTGCACCTACGTATAGTTTTGTCTCTTCTGAAGCAATAATGCCTGCATAATAACGGAAAATATCTTGGCTTCCCGTCCAATTTCCTGTAAAGCTTAAGTGGGGATAATAACGACTGCTTTCCCGATAGATACTTTCTCGAATAAAATTGACATCTTGCTGTAAAAAGCTCAGATAAACTTGAGCGTAAAAATTTTGTAAGTTGGCTGTTGAATACAAGTCTTGATTAACCGCTGCCATTAACTGAACATTTGTATCGGCTCCCCCTTCCGCCCCTGCATTTAATATAGAACCTTGCGGACTAGTTTGCTGATAAAAAATACGTCCAGTGGTAAAGCTGCGATCGATAACTGGAGAAAGACCTAACCACAAACTATGATAACTCGCTTTCGGAACTTCGTTTAAGTTCGTGATATTCGGCGTCAAACTTTCTGCACGTCCAATACCAGCCGAATAAATGGTTAAACTACTACTCGGAAAACGCACATTATTCGCGGCTAAAAATAAGTTACGATTAATGTTTGTATTGGCTGGATTTGCACTTCCCTCTAAATCAGGAACAACATCTGGTAAAAATTGAGCAGCAGCTTGAAGCGCAGTATTCAACCAGCGATTTTCACCATCCAGAAAAAGCGTAAAACCTCGAACTGTACGACCTAAAACAGCTTCTCTGTCATTGGCTCTAACCACTTGACGAACTCTTGAAAATGTGCCTGCAAGTGTATAGTCAATTTCTTCTTGTCGTTGGAAATGAGTTCTTTGAGATTGACTATTTCCAGGAACTCCCCCAATATTTGGGAAATAGAAATCGACCCCCAGTGGTTGAGTTGGGGTTCCACCTTGAAAGCCTGGAAGCTGCATAAAGGCTAATGTTTCCGGTTGAACAACATCCCCGACTTGAGCCGTTTGAAAAACGCGAGTAGGGACAAAATACTCCGGATCGAGACTATTGCGATCGATGGTTAAACCGGGCATATAATTACATTGTTGATCGGGAGATGTATCTGGAAAAACACAAGCACCCGTCAAACTCATTTGAATCTCTAACCCTTGCATTGTTTGGGGTTCAGTAATTGTGGTAGTTACGGTTTTTTCTAGAGGGAAAGACCGCAATTGAAAATAAGTTCCCCTCTGGTCAAGAGTATAAACATTATCCCGGCTTAAGCTTTCAATCACTTGACCTTGAAGTTTAAGCGTCCCATTAAAAAAAATGTCGCTATTTGTTGTTGTCGCAAAGGCTTTTAAGACGCTTAACTGCCATTCTGTAAGGTGGCTGATAGGTGTTTCATTTAGCGGTAAAGTGGTAGTCGCAGGATGGACTTTTTCGTCTGGAGCAACTTGAGGAGGGATAATATAATTCGGATCGATTGGTCGCTCGTTAGGTAAAGATTCAACCTCTGAATCGACTGAGGCGAAATCTTGAGAGTCGGTTGAAACTGACCAAATCACAGTTGTTGATAGAGGACTAGATTCAGGGGTTAAGTCTTGTGTTAAAACTTCTAAATCTGTGGTTGAAATAAACTCTACTTCATGTCCTGATGATTCGGCTAAACCCGTTTCTTGATAATAGGTGTCGGATAAATCGAAATGAGATTGAGAAAAGGCAGGACTTGACCAAACCATGCTCAATGAAGTCAGGCTAATAACTAACTTATAATTCTGTTTGCTTGAAGTGCTAATAACAGCTTCAGTAGTTTCTCGATCCAAATAATTCATTGTCAGAAATCAAAATGAGTTGAATGCTGACATTTAATACTCAAATAAATAGTATTAGTCCGGATTTTTTATATAAAAATGCCATTTTTTGTTCAAAAAATGGCATTAAATACAAAAATTTTTTCTTAAAAAAGGGGTATTGATTTTGATCGATACCCCTCAATAATTATCTAGATCCTATGCCATCAAACTCAAAGGAAGAATTACTAATGAGCGTTGAGTTTGTACTCACTAAAGAAGCCAGGGTTTCTCCAGTTGCTAACACTCTAATCAGGGTAGAACTGCCACTTTGAGTAATCTGTAAGTTCTCAAAGCTCAAACCACCCTCTACTCGGATGACATCTATACCAACTTCAAAACTGTAGATGAAATCTTGTCCCATTCCGGGTGCTAAGACAAAGGTATCGCGACCTGCATTTCCGTAAAGGCGATCGCTTCCACCTCCTCCAATCAGCGTATCGTCTCCATCACCGCCATAGAGGATATCGTCTCCATCCCCTCCAAAAAGGCTATCATTCCCGGCATCACCGTAAAGGCGATCGCTCCCAGCACCCCCAATCAGCCAATCGTTTCCATCCCCACCATAAAGAAGATCGTTACCATCACCCCCGTCGATAGTATCGTTTCCTGCGTTACCGTAAAGGCGATCGCTCCCAGCTAACCCATTGATTCGCTCTCCATCCGCAGTTCCCCGCAGAATATCATCATTGGGTGTCCCTTCAATCAGTGGGTTGTTAAAATGCTCAGAAAACTTGATAACGAAGACATCTCGATTTCCCCGGCTGGTTAAGTCAGGCGTGCCATCTCCATCAATATCAATGCTACCCTCGTATTCTCCTACTAGGTAAAGATTGCCTTTCTCATCTAGGGCTAAACTACTGCCGTAGTCAGATCCACTGCCACCAATATTTTTGGTCCAAAGTAATTGGTTATTGGCGTCAAACTTGGCAATGTAAGCATCCCGTCCACCATTACTGGTTAAGTCAATTTTGCCATCCTGATTCAGGTCTAAGTCTCCCCAGAAACTTCCAGTTTCGTAGCGATTGCCATTCTTGTCCGTAACTACAGAAGAATGCTCTGTCCAATTAGATAAGGATGCAGATTGAAACTGACCTTCAGCATTAAGTTGAGCCTGCCACCCAAAAGACCCCCACAACGAACCCTGTAACTCAGGCTTGCCATCGCCATTAAGATCAATTGGGTTTCCGAAGTTGTGAGAATATCCAGAGACCAAGATGTTACCACTGGGATCGAGCTTTAACCCGTAAGCATAATCCGAACCTGCATCACCCAAACTGGTAGCCCATTCCACCTTCAAAGGGGCGGAAAGAAACACGGAACTGTAACTCGCCATTGCCTCAGCTTGCAGCGCTAGGGCAGGTTTAATCTGGGCGGTTGTCACCTCTAACTCCCAGTTTCCACCCTGGGTAACACTTCCCGTCAGGGTTGTAGAAGCCGCAACTTCTGCTCCTGTCAAAGCGTGTAATTGGGAAACAAACTCTTCTCCGGCATCTCCGGCTGCAACATTACAACCGTAGAGGAGAAGATTAGCAACACTCCACTGTTGCAGTTGAGGGGCGTAGAAATTGAACGTCTCCAAACTGAGTTGAGCATTCCCCAGATACAAGCAACCGGGAGAACCATGCGAAATAATGTGAACGGCATCAATAGTCTGATACCGCTGCAAAGCTTCGCTAATTTGCGCGATACCATCCGTTGCTGAATCTAAGACAAAGACTTCAGCAGTGGGAATAGCCCCCTCAACCAACTGCTGATAGCTGTCTACACCTGCATCGATAAAAATAAGGGTGGTTGGCTTGAAAATTTCTGTAGAAGAAGTCATCGACGTTTTCATCTGAAAAAAATATCTGTGTGAGTCATTCCAAGTGCGGTGAAGAGAAAATCTCTGTAAATAAGGATCTCGGCTAATGCTATGCTGCGAACAATGCAGAGATCCTCATACCCAACCCAGTCTGAAAGGGGACAAATCTAATTGATGGTTAAGCTTATCCCCTAACAACAATCGTTTTAGGGATGTAGGGGAGAAGTCCCCAAAACATCGCCGCTTTGAGTACCCAGTCGAATGCTGTAGCCTGCTGTGAATGTATTGCCCTGTGGATTACCGAGAGCAGGGTCTTCAGTAGTATTGAGGTTAAAACCTGCTGGATCGCCAATCGCAGTGAACTGTAGTAAACCCCCAGTACCAATTGCAAAAGCTGAGTTCTGCAAACCATTGGTATTAGTGGCATCATAGTTAAAAGAGTGAGCAGCAGCACTTTGTTTACCCACGGCAGCGGAAACTGCCACGCCTGTAACATTCGTGCCGTTTACTGTGAACGCCGCAGAACCTGCAACACCCCCTTCACCTGCACGGGCAACAGTCGCTAGTCCAAAAGCATTCAGAACAACCAAACCGCTAACGAGGGCAAGACGACGCATCATCATTTTTCGACTCCTATGTGGTAAATCAGTTAAGTGGTGTTAAATGTGTCAGGGATGGAAGAGAATACTGTTGAGCTTTCAATTCCGACCCTTATGCTTATCATCCTTGACCAGACTTGCCCTTGTCAGTCGGAAAAGTCAGATCCACAGAGTCTGAAAAGTCGGATCGATGAATCTTTTTATACCTGGAGAACATAAAAACTTGTGGGGTTACTGATTGTCAGGGATTCGTTAGAATACAGTAAGCAAAAATCAGGGCGCAGCTACCTCAAACCCTGATTGTCTGACAAAAATCTGGAAACCCTGATTCTGAAGCCGTTTAGGTTGATGCTAGCGTTACCCAACCCAATTCAGCTCAGTCGGGTTAGGCATGGCGTGAAGGCTCGACTTATCCGCAGTCATCCTACGCAGAGGCAACTAACAAAGGAAGATTCGTCAGTTAATCAGGTAAAAACCCTAGATTACAACTAGCCGCCCATGAACTTTGAAGAAATTCTTGAATTCGTTGAAGCTACTCTAGAAGCCAAAGCTGAAAAACCCTTAACCTCCCCTGAAAAAGAAATCCTGAAAGCTGCCTGGGATAACGAAACCTACAGCAGCGTTGCCGATAGTCTATATCTGAGCGTTGGCTATATTAAAGATTTAGCATCTCTCCTCTGGCAGCGGCTTTCGGATGCTTTTGGAGAAAAAATCACGAAGAATAACTTTCGATGGCTTCTGGAAGCTCAGAGCGCTCAGACTCTTAATGAAACTATTGAAAATATGGTTTTCAGTCAACCAGAAAGTCGCGAAGGCAATATTTTTGTTGTTGATGATGTAACTGAGAATGTGTTTTTGTTAACTCAATTTTTGACAAAACAGGGCTATAAAGTTCGGATGGCCAAGAGTGCTAAAATGGCGTTAAAGGCAATTTCTCACCATCCTCCTGATTTGATCTTACTTGATATCCTCATGCCGGACATGAATGGCTATGAAGTCTGTCAAGCACTCAAGTGTGATGAAACTACATCAGAAATTCCCGTCATTTTTTTAAGCGCACTTGAGGAGCCTTTAGACAAGGTTAAAGCTTTTAATATTGGCGCGGCTGATTATATCAGCAAACCGATTCAATTAGAAGAGACTTTGGCTAGAATTCAAACTCAACTGACAATTCAAAAGCAAAAATGCTTGTTGAAAAAGCAAATTGAGCAGCATCAACAAACCGTAGAGATTCTCTACCAATCCCGCGCTTTACTAGCCAATGTCTTAAATAGTTCCAAGGATGGGATATCTGCTTTGCAAGCACTGAGAGATCCACTTTCTGAAGAAATTAAGGATTTTCGCTGTTTGGTGGTTAATCCTATTTTTGCAAAGCTTTTCGATCGAAGTCGAGAAGAGTTAATGTCTGAGTTGGGTTTGAAAAACTGCTTCTTTAAAGTGAGTTCAACGCTTTTTACTTATCTTGTACGGGTTGTTGAAACGGGTCAATCAATGGAAACAGGGTTTTATTGGAAGAAAAATAATCAGCAAACCCTATACTATTTCAGTGCAGTTAAATTTGGAGATGGATGTTTAGTCACGGTTCGCAATATCACTCATCTTAATTTTCTTGATTCACAACTGAATGTAGTGTGATTTTGAGCGCGAATTTGAACTTTGCCATGCGCTTTTATAGCAAGCCAAAATGATGTGCGCGTCTTCCCTCCTTATAAGGAGGGAAGATAGAGAATATTCAGATTGCTTAGGTTAATCGCAACCACAAAGTACAATATTCAATTCAATCCTAGCTTCTCTTGCTTTTTACTAATAGGAAGATTAAGCTCGGCATTAAAATGTAAATTATTTTCTTCAGCTCAACCGATCCAACTCTTATCCAAAATCAAAGTAAACTCAAAACTGGTTGAAAATATCAGCCAAGATGGTATTCGAGAATAAAAAGCCCTGTGGATCTTGCAAGCGAATTCTACCTTGTAAAGGGAGAGAGTTCAGATCGGTTAAACTCTCTCCGGTTTGACTCATGACTTCTACCCAACCTTGATGATAGTAAGGTTGAAGACAAGTCCACAGGGGTTTTAAAATAACTTCGCCGAATTGTTGAGTTAAATTCGCTAAATCTACGCCTTCCGCTAGCCGCAATCCTAACATTAGGGTTTCGAGTAACCGATCCGTTTCGCTCAGGGGGGGTTCGTCAATTTTGCAGCCTTGGCTAACCCAATCATAGTAGGTTTGGCGAGTTCTCGGACGGGTGAAGCGCTGTCTGTGGGTATAACTGGCGGCTCCCATCCCGAAGCCGTAGTAAGATTGGTTTTGCCAGTAGACGCGGTTATGACGGCATTGATATCCGGGTTTGGCATAGTTAGAGATTTCGTAATGCTGATATCCGGCTTGGGTTAGCGTCTGTTGCGCCAGACGGTACATGGCGGCGGTGGTTTCGTCATCGGGAAGCGGGGTTTCTCCCGGTTGATATTGTTTCCCAAAGGCGGTGACAGACTCTAGCACTAAGTCATAGCAGGAGATATGCTGAGGCGCGAGGGAAATAGCGGTTTCTAGGGAATATTGCCATTGCTGTAGGGTTTGGTAAGGCAATCCTGAAATTAAGTCTAGGCTAAAATTGGAGATTCTGGCCTGGCGAATCAGTTCAACAGAAGCGAAGATATCAGCAACATTGTGCGATCGCCCGCAGCGTTTGAGCAAGTCATCTTGAAAGGCTTGTACCCCAAAGCTGATCCGATTGACTCCGGCTTGCGCGTAACCTTGCAGTTGCTCTAAGCTGAAGGTGCCTGGATCGATTTCCATCGAGATTTCGGCATTGCTGGCAATCCCAAACTGACGATTGAGGGTTGCTAGAATCTCTTTAACTTGGTTAGCGGCTAATAGAGATGGCGTTCCTCCTCCAAAAAAGACCGTGTTTAACCGGGTGCTAGCGGCAGAACTTGTAGTAATTTCCTGACAAAGTTGGGCGACATATTCCACGATGGTTCCCGATTGTTCGCCCATAACGCGATCGCCTACAATCGAAACCGGGAAATCGCAATAGTAGCAGCGGCGGCGACAAAAGGGAATATGAATATACGCGGCGCTAGGCGGGGAGAAATGTTGCGGCTGACTGGACAGGGGAGTACCTTAAAAAAATGAGGGGAATTCACGGGCGCGATCGCACAATCTTGCTAAAACGGACATATTCTCATTGTGCAGGTGAAACGAGAGGCGATTGTCCCTGAGCTAAATCCTAAGTCTCAATATCACATTAACTCAAAAAAAGCAAGTCTTTTCGCGGTCGGGAAGTCTCGCTCAATACAGAGCGTCAACTCATGTAAGGATATAATAAACCTTAGCTAACCTTTAGGTAAAATCTTGTATTTTACCGACGGCGCAGTGTTTCCCACCTGCACGCTTTCATCATCCCTTATACATATCTTAGAGTCATGATTGATGCTGTCATCATTATCTCATTCATCCTAGCAGGGTTGGGGATCGGTTACTATGGCGTCGAATTATTGCCCAGCAGTACCCTCGACCAAGTAACCAGTCAAGACGGCTTGCGTTCAGTCACTGCGGGATTTTCAGCCCTCATTGGCGGTGCAATGGGTTTATTTGCCCAAACCTACTATCGCCGAATTGAGTCCCAAGTACGGCAAATGCCCGTAGATGTCCTCCTAACCCGTTCAGTGGGCTTAATCGTCGGTTTATTGGTGGCTAACCTCATGTTAGCGCCAATCTTCCTGCTGCCGATCCCGCACGAATTTGCCTTCATCAAACCCCTTGCGGCCGTTCTGGGTAGCATTATGTTCGCCGTTTCCGGGGTATCCCTCGCCGATAGTCACGGACGCGCCTTCTTGCGGCTGATTAACCCCCATAGCATTGAAACCATGCTCCTTGCAGAAGGCACCCTCAAACCGGCAACCACCAAAATTCTCGACACCAGTTGCATTATCGACGGTCGCCTTGAAGAATTACTCTCTACAGGCTTTATTGAAGGACAAATTCTCGTTCCTCAATTCGTATTGCAAGAACTGCAAATGGTCGCCGACGCCGCCAACGACCAAAAACGGGTACGCGGACGCCGAGGTTTAGATATCCTCAATCGGATTAAAGAAAGCTTTCCCGATCGGATCGCCATTCATCCCGCCGATTATGATGAGATCCACACCGTTGATGCCAAATTAGTCCATCTCGCCCAAGAAATCAACGCCACCCTCTTAACCAACGACTACAACCTCAACAAAGTCGCCAGCTTGCAAAAAGTCCCGGTACTTAATATTAACGACCTCGCCCAAGCTATTCGTCCGGCGTATTTGCCCGGAGACAACATCGACCTGAAAATTATCAAACAAGGTCGCGAACCGCAGCAAGGCGTTGGCTACTTAGACGATGGGACAATGGTTGTGGTAGAAGACGCCGGAAATCAGATTGGGATTGAACTGCGCGTTGTCGTCACCGGGGCTTTGCAAACCTCCGCCGGACGGATGATTTTTGCTAGACCCCACGCCAGCGCGATCGCCTGAAGCTAAGATACACCCAAATTCAACATGAGGAAAGCCAACCCAGTTTAAAACGGGTGGGGTCTGGTTCGCGCATAGCCTGCAACCCGTTTTCTGTTTAGGCTTGCGATCTTTCTCATGGCGGGTTGCACAAAAGCGGTACTCTACACGCTGCTTTTTGGCCTCTAGAACAGATTGCCCGCTACACCTTTCTCTACCCCCAGACAGAACCCTCCCTCGCTGCAATCTTCCGATGGGGGTTTGCGAACATCCGAGTTGAATTGATTGACTGAAAGTGCGGTAAGTTGACCGTCCATCGGTTCTTAAACCCAAGAATCAACACAACTGAATGGGGTCTTTTCATCCTTCACTCCCGATGTTGCAACTTACAACGTCGGGTTGAATATCCGTTGTCCAGGTGTACCTGTTGGTTATTTCCCAAGCAACAGACCGATAACGGACATCCTCTGGCAAACAATCATCCCTCACTCAGCAATCGTTATGGCTCAGTTTGGATATCATGCTTCCCACGAGCAGTTTAAACCTAGCGAACTCCTAAAATACGTACAAGCAGCACACCAAGCCGGTTTTAATGCAGCCTTATCTTCCGATCATTTTCAGCCGTGGAGCGATCGCCAAGGTGAAAGCGGCTATGCTTGGTCATGGTTGGGGGCCGCCCTGCAAGCCACTCAACTCAGCTTTGGCGTGGTTTGCGCCCCCGGTCAACGCTACCATCCCGCCATCATCGCCCAAGCCGCCGCCACCCTGGCCGAAATGTACCCAAACCGCTTTTGGGTGGCATTAGGCAGCGGTCAGGCCCTCAACGAACAAATTACCGCCGAAGGGTGGCCGGCAAAATCTAAGCGCAACCAACGCTTACTCGAATGCGTGGATATTATCCGCGCCCTGTGGGCCGGAGAAACCGTTACCCATCACGGTATTGTGCAAATTGAAGAAGCCAAACTCTACACTCGCCCCACAGTAGCGCCCCGCATTATTGGGGCAGCCATTACCCCCAAAACTGCCGAATGGGTTGGAGGATGGGCCGATGGGTTGATTACCGTTTCCCATCCCTACGACAAACTCAAAGAAGTCGTGGACGCGTTTCATCGGGGTGGCGGAAGAGGTAAACCCCTATGCCTCAAGGTGCAACTTTCCTACGCCCAAGACGAAGAACAAGCCTTGCAAGGGGCTTACGACCAATGGCGAACCAATATCTTTGCCAGTCCAGTCTTATCAGAATTTCGGCATCCTCAACAGTTTGATGCAGCAGCCCAGTTTGTGAAACCCGAAGATATGCACCCCTACGTGCGAATTTCTGCCAAACCCGAACAACACATTGAATGGTTGCAGCAATATCTCGATTTAGGATTCAGCGAACTCTATCTGCATAACGTCAACCGAGAACAGGAAGCCTTTATTGAAACCTTTAGCCAAAAAGTTCTTCCTGCCTTATCCCATTAAGGCGTTCGGCACTTTTCCTCAACCTTATCCTTTGAGAAGCACTAAACCCAATTATGCGAATTAGCGTTGGTCCCCCGTACCTAACGATCAATCACGGTAGCACCTTTCTGGTGACAGACTTGGATGGAGAAATCGATTCCAATAGCCTCCAAGGATTGTTTACCGACGATACCCGGTTCCTCAGCCATTATGGGTGTTACATTGACGGCCATTCCTGGATTCGGTTGATGTCTACCGCCACCCGCTATTATGCTGCCCGAATCAGTTTAATTAACCCAGAATTATCCAGTCGAAGTGGCAAAATTCCCAAAGGTTCGCTATCGCTGACCATTAGCCGGACTGTTGAACAGGGAATTCATGAGGATTTGGATTTAACGAATAACAGTTTGCAGGCTGTTAGCTTTAATCTAGAGATTGAACTGCGTTCTGACTTTGCCGATCTTTTTGAAGTGCAGTCCGGCCAGGTGGTTCGCCGGGAACAGATTGAAACGCACTGGGATCGAGACAATAGCGAACTGCGTACCCGCTATCAAAATCAAGATTTTTATCGCTGTTTGGTCTATCAAGTTCGCAATTGCCCCACCCCCGCAAAGTATGCAAACGGCCATATCACTTTTGCAATTCAACTCCAACCTGGGGAAAGCTGGCACGCTTGCGGTTATTACACCCTCAGTGACAATCAGCACGAACGCCAACCTGTAGACTTATGCTATCTAGAGGCGATCGCGCCTGATGTGGATACCGAACTGCAACAGCGCCAACGTCTCTGGCAAGATAGCGCCACCGCGATGACAACCCCCAATGAAGATGTCAAGCGCCTGTATCGTCAATCGATTGAAGATATGGGGGCAATGCGGTTATACGATTACGATCTAGCCCCAGATGTATGGATTCCAGCGGCAGGCGTTCCTAAATATGTTGCCTTATTTGGACGCGATAGTTTGATCGCCAGCTTACAAAATGCGATCGTCCATCCCGGCTTTGCAGAAGGAACCCTGAAGAAGTTGGGAGAACTGCAAGCCAAAGAATACGATGATTGGCGCGATGCAGAACCCGGAAAAATTCTCCACGAACTGCGCCAAGGGGAATTAGCTTATTTTAATAAAATACCGCGATCGCCCTATTATGGTGCTGCCGATACCACTTCGCTGTACCTGATTGCGTTGCACGAAACCTGGAAATGGTTGGGCGATAAGTTCAAAATTGCAGATTACCGGGAAATCGCCGAAAACTGCTTGAATTGGATTGACCAATACGGCGACTTAGACGGGGATGGGTTTCAGGAATTTAAAGCCCGTTCTGAAGATGGGATTGAAAATCAATGCTGGAAAGATTCCGGGGATTCTATTGTCTATCCTGATGGAACCCAGGTCAAAGCCCCGAAAACGGTCTGTGAGTTGCAAGGCTATGCCTTTGATGCCTGGATGCGGATGGCGGAAGTTTTCCAGGCTTGGGGCGATCGCGATCGCGCGACCCAATTAAGACACAAAGCCATGAAGTTGCACCAACAATTTGAACAGAAGTTTTGGTGCGAAGACATCGGTTTTTACGCCTTTACCCTCGATCCTGATAAACAGCCCGTCCCCACCATTGCCTCAAACCCCGGTCATTGTCTGTGGAGTGGGATCGTTAGCCCAGAACGCGCTGAACAAGTGGTTAAACGTTTGCTAGAACCCGATATGTGGAGTGGATGGGGCATTCGCACCCTGTCGGCCAAAAATCCCGCCTTTAATCCCCATGCCTATCATTTAGGCAGCGTTTGGCCCAATGATAATTCTCTGATTGCATTAGGCTTTAAACGCTACGGCTTTGCCCAAGAAGCGGCAGCCATTGCCCATGATATCTTTGAAGCTGCCAACCATTTTGCCTGCTATCGCATCCCCGAAGTCTATGCCGGAACTCAGCGACATTTAGGGACATTTCCCGTCCCTTACCGAGAAGCCAATATTCCCCAAGCTTGGGCCGCCGGATCGGTATTTCAACTGCTGCAAGCGATCGCCGGTTTGCAAGCCGACGCCCCCAATCATTGCCTATACGTCGATCCTGTTTTACCAGAATGGTTAGGCGAGCTAAAACTGTGCAACCTAGAAATTGGGGATGCGATCGTCGATCTGCAATTCTGGCGAGAAGGCGATTCGCGAAGCGATCCCTACGGGAATCGTACCTGTTGGGATGCTGAAGTGCAACAGGGCGAAATCGAAGTTCGCGCCAAAGCTTGGCAACCCTGGGCCAGTACAACCTTAGCCTCTACTTTCTAACAAACCCTCTCCTTCCTTAAGGCGCAATCATCCTTGCGCCTAAATTAACCTGCCCATCTATCCCCCATCCCTCTCATCACTTTAGGAGATGAAAGCATGACACAAACCCAAGAACGTAAAGAAATCCGCTCTAGTACCCCCAAACCGCCTCAAGGCTGGAAACAACTGAAATGGTATGGCCCCGGCTTAATGTGGATGATTTCCTCCGTCGGTTCCGGATCGGTGCTGTTTACGCCCAGAGTGGGTTCGCGCTACGGTTACGAATACCTTTGGGCATTACTCATTGTCATCTTATTCATGTGGGTGATGATTCGCGAAGTAGGACGCTATACCGTCGTGACGGGTAAAACCATCCTCGACGGCTACCGCGATCTCCCTGGGCCCAAAAATTGGGCAATTTGGTTAATCTTTGTTCCCCAAGTCGTAGCAGCAGTAGTCACGATTGCCGGAATTGGTGCCTTAGCGGGAAGTGCGTTAATGCTCGCTTTTCCCGGAAATCAAGCCATCTATGCCACCGCTTTAATTGTCTTGTCTGCCATTCTGGTCATTTCTGGACAGTATCAGCGAGTTGAACAAGCCGCTTCTGTGATGGCTGGAATTCTGATCGTTGCAGTCATCGTTGCGGCCCTTCAGGTTTTCCCAGAATGGGGCGAGTTTACCGGGGGGTTAGTGCCGGGAATTGGCGATGATTTTGACTTAGAATTTCTCCTGCCTTGGTTAGGCTTTATCTTAGCTGGGGCGGCTGGAATTATGTGGTTTTCCTACTGGGTTGCAGCCCGCGAATATGGGGGACCCGTTGAGGGCGACTTAGAAAACGATGAAACCTCCAACCGCAACGGTTCTCAGGATTGGGAGGATGAAGACTTGCAACAACGACGCCGCGATCGCCTCAAAAAATGGTTGCGCGTGATGAGTACGACTGCCGCTATTGGGGTTGTGGGTGGCGGTTTGGTGATTATTGCCTTTTTAGTCCTCGGTGCTGAATTGCTACGCCCAGAAGGGATTATTCCCGAAGGAATTCGAGTGGCTGAGGATCTGACCACCCTGTTATCGGAAGTTTGGGGCGAGTTTGGTTATTGGTTATTGCTCGGCAGTATTGCGATCGCCCTCGGCGGTACAATTGTTGCCAACCAAGATGGCTGGCCGAGAATGTTTGCCGATGCTACCCTCATCCTCAAAGGGGGGTCTAGAAATAGCGAGGATGAGTCTACAGAATCAGGCGTGAAGGGGTGGTTAAAGTCAGCTTTGGGCGATCGCGATCGTCTCAAAAATATTTACGTGGTTATCACCGTTACGCTCCTACCCCTCATAGTCTTTTTCCTCGTCCGCGATCCCGTCGATATCCTGGAAGTTGGCGGAATTGTGGCTGCCGCACACCAACCCGTCGTCGCCTTTCTCACCCTTTACCTAAACCAGACCAAACTCCCAGAAGAACTCAAACCCGGATGGCTCTCCTCTACCATCATGGTGCTGTCAGGCCTATTTTTTACCATCGTCGCGATTCTCTACTTTGCCATAGAATTCTTTGGCTTTGAATTTTAATCCAAACTCCGAACATGGTGCATTACAAACCGTACTTTGAACGCCGCTATCCTTGGATAGAACGCTGCGTTGCGTTACTTGCCTTACTCAATCTGGCTTTAGTCTTCTTCGATTTAACCTACCTGTATGGGCGCAATTTCTATTTCAGCGTGTTTCCCGCCCTCACTCGCTACTATGACCCCATCAAAGGGATTCAACCCCACCCGGAAACCCAATATTATTTACAACAGGTCGAAACCCTAGAAACCCAACTGGCAACAGGCGGATGGGATGCGCCGCAGGTGGAGCGATCGCTTGCACCACTAAGCCCCCTAAGCCAAAGGATCTTAGCTGAAAATCCGTTTGCGGGAGCTAATCAAAATAGCAGCTTAGAAACGATTAAACAGCAAATGCGCCAGCGCACGGGGGAAACCTTTGCCCTAGATGCCTTTGAAACCTTCTGGAGTGCAGACTACCTGCAACAACGGGGATGGCAATCTGAATTAGCCTTTTGGCAGGCTGAAATCCGTCCCTTAATGCAGACTAACTATTACCGAGGGGTGAATCAATGGGGGCTTCCAACCAACCGCTTCTGGTTGCTGGATCTCCCCTTTGTTATTATCTTCGCGCTGGATATCGCCGCCCGTCTTTGGGGACATCATCGCCGCCACCCTAACTTAAGTTGGCTAGATATCGCCCTGAGACGTTGGTACGACTTCCTATTGTTAATCCCCTTTTGGCGATGGTTGCGCGTGCTTCCGGTGGCGGTGCGCCTCAATCATTCTGAAGTGGTGACGCTAGAACCCGTGCGGGCAGAACTGCAACGAGATTTAATTGCAAGTTTTGCTACCGAAACCGCACAGATGATCGGGATTCAAATTATCGATCAAATGCAAGCTTCGATTGAGCGTGGCGAGTTTATTCGCACGCTATTTCATCCCGAACTGAGTCAGCGCGATCGCCCAGAGCTGACCACAATTGCCACCCGTCTTGTCGGGGATAGCCTGCGCCAAGCCGTTCCCCAAGTTCAAGCCGATCTCGAAGATTTAGTTCAATACAGCATTACCAGCAGCCTCAACCAATTCCCCGGCTATCGTCAATTGCGCCGACTCCCTGGTTTGCAACGCCTCTCTAGCTATCTGACCCCAAAATTAGCTCAGGCATTATTCCGCATTTTCTATCACAACCTCGGCGATGCATTGCAAGATCCAGTGGGCGCGCAAATTACAACCCGACTGCGCCGTAACTTCCGAGACGCCTTAGAACGAGAACTCCTAAAACGCCAAAATATTCAGGAGGTGCAATCGAGTCTAATTGAGTTTTTGGAGGACATTAAATTTAACTATGTTAAAAATCTCACAGAAATGGAAGGTCGGCAACTGATTGAAAGAGCAGAAGAATTGCATAAGCAAGTTCGAGGCTAATTGCCTACTTTGGCGTTGTTATGAATGGTTGATTGCAGTGGTAGAAAATCGTTCAGTTTATTGAGGATCTTTACCACACAATGGGAGATACTTTCGAGATGCGTTTGACATTCAACATCGGGATTTAAGGGAGGCTCATAGGGGTCATCAATTCCGGTAAAGCCTTTAAGAATTCCGGCTCTTGCTTTTTGATATAAGCCTTTAACATCCCGCGATTCGCAAACTTCTAATGGTGTATTGACATAAATTTCGATAAACTGACCAATGGACTGACGAACTTCATTGCGAATTTCTCGATAGGGAGAAATGGCTGATACTAAAACAATGGTTCCATTCCGAGTCAGAAGTTGGGAAAGCCAACCAATGCGACGAATATTTTCATCGCGATCGGCTTTACTAAACCCCAAATCTTTGCAAAGGTTTTGACGAACGGTATCGCCGTCTAACACTTCTAATTGATAGCCTTGCGATCGCAATACCTCTGCGACGGCTTGACAAAGGGTTGTTTTCCCTGCTCCACTTAAACCCGTAAACCATAGCGTGACGCCCTGTTGATGCATGGATTCTTCCCTTAAGCGTTGCGATTCGCGCCGAACCTCAGCGAGTTAAAACTCATAAATTTTGGTAGAGAAAATCTGATAATTCCCCGACTTTGAGGTCATCCACATAACGACCATCATTCATCAAAACTTTTTCAAAGGGTAGCCCTCGCTTCTGAAAACTTTCTTCAATAGCAACCACCAACTGAACAATATCAATTGACTCAAACGCCAGATCGGAAATTAACTGAGTATTTTGATTAATTTCCTCTGTCGAAGTTAAATCCCAATCGCTAGTCATATCTTCAATAATGGCGACCAAAGATTCAGTAATCGATTCGCGAGTGCGGCTTGAAGTTAAAACCCTGTCTTCCATCGTTAATTTTCCTGTAAACAATTAAAAGTCTTTCTATTGCAAGCGAGGATACAACTTGAGGGGGTTATCCCAAAAAATCTTAGACTTAGCGGTATCCGAAAGATTTTGGCGCTGTTCAATTTGGGTTACAGTTGTGGGAAAACCGCAGTCGTGGTGAGGATAGTCGGAGCCATAGACCACAGAATCTTCGCCAATTTGAGCGACGACCGCTTCTAGAGTTCCTTCTTCTGGCAAACAACAGAAGAAACATTGACCGCTAGAGAGGTGTTCCTTGGGTCTTTTTTTCATCAAAGGAACGTGATTGGGAAAGGTTTGAGCGTGTTGTTCTAAACGATCGAGCCACCAAGGAACCCAACCAATCCCCGCCTCAGTAAACGTAATTCGCAGTTGCGGATAGCGGTCAAAAACCCCACCCCCAATTAAAGACGCGATCGCTCTCATCTGTTCAAACGGATGCGCCATCGCGTGCATTAAAAACAAATTTTGGCTGCTTTCTTCTGTACCAATCGCGTAGGGAGGTCGTCCGCTTCCCGCATGAATGCCAATCGGTAAATCCAGCTCTTGGGCCGTTTGCCAAATGGGGTGCAAGCGCGGATCGTCCAAGTTAAAATCATCCATGTGCGGAGAAATCAAAATGCCCACAACCCAGGATTCTTGAGCCACGCGCAAAATTTCCGCAACGCCTAATTCGGGGTGACGCATAGAAATCATCACCAATCCTTTTAAACGGTTGGGATAGGGCGAGCAATAATCGGCCAGCCAGCGATTATACGCTTGGTAAAGGGCAGATTCAAGATAAGGGTCTTGTACGGCACACATGCTCGTTGTCCCGCTTGGATAGAGAACAGCGATATCAATCCCTTCTCGATCCATATCCTGAATGCGGACATGCGGATCGACCCCACCCGTGGCGATCGCCGAACGCTGTACCGGGCGAGCAATTTGTGCATCCCGTTCCATCCCCAGCGGTCTTCCCCCATATTTCACAAAGTTGGGATATTCTTCACCATCCACAATGACGACGCGCTGACCGTTCGCTTCAATGCGCTGCGGAACCCGTTCTCGAAATTCCGGTGCAATATACTCGCGATACAGTTCAAAAGGTTCTGCGACGTGACCGTCACAATCAATCACCTTATACTTTTTTGACATAGGACTCTCTCCAGAAGGGTGTTGCAGAGCATTTACCATCCCAAATCGCCCGGTGTGGGTTCTTCTAGGGGGTGCAAATCCGAGTGGGGAAGAATTGCATCCAGTTCGCCGTCCATCGAACCGACTTCTGCGGGGTCTTGCTCAAGTTCTTGCAGTTGCATCTGTGCTTGTTGCGTCAAGGCTTCCATCCACTTAATTTTGAGTTTAAGTACCTTAATACTGCGAAACCGTTCGAGCTGTTCTTCATGGGCTTCTAAGTGAATTTTGGAGTGAATATTTAACGGCTGAAGTCGGCGATCCACGGTCTAGTTACTCCATATAGCCCAGCATTTGGAGTTGAGCGAGAATCAGTTCCTTATCGCGATCGCTGATTTCCGGGGTAGAGTCGGAGCGATCGCGAGTTGTTTGAGAGGGCGCGCCTCGGCGAATGGGATGAGCTTGCATGTACTCCGGCGTAAAGAAGCTTTCTGGAACTTGTCCTTCTAAATCTTCTGGAATGGGCAAACCTAAGCTATACAGCCAAGTCGCGGCCACATCCACGATATTGCGCCGTTCGACCTGCAAACCGCGTTGAATTCCCGGCCCATTGGCCAAAAAGATCCCATCGGGGTGATGCGTTCCGGCCGGCACCTCGCGCGGAACCACCACAGGCTGAAGATTGCGAATAGACACAAACCCGTAGTCTCGTAAAACGAGGGTTAAATCCGGTGCATCTTTCATGCAAGTACCGGGAAAACAATCTTCGCGCTTGAGAATCTGTTGAATGATGCGTTCCCCCGTCGCTTCATCTCGCAGACTTTCTAAATCTTGAATCAGGCGATCGCGAAACCGATCGTACTCATCGGGAGCAATTCCCGGTTCCCCCGGTTGATGCGCCACCCGAATCGTAATCCCATTGCTCGAAGGCGTGCGACAGTAGGCGAGGGTTTTTTCCCAATCCACATCCGCAAAGTTGCTCGCCTCCCGGCGTTTAGCGGCCTCGCTGCGTTCCGAGGCTTTCCAAGTCAAATAGCCTTTTTCATGCAAAAAGGTGTTAATTCGCACGACCTCTATCGTCTGGGTAAAGCCATGATCCGAGGCCATAAACACCTGAACATCCGGGCCAGCTAATGTCACCAACGCTCTTATGTAACCGTCCAACTGTCGGAAATATTCCAAACATAAGTTACACATTCGCCGTTCCCAGGCTGAAGGGTTCTCTGACAGCAACTTAGGATCGAGAAAGCGCCAAGCTTGATGCTGAATCTTATCGACGCCATCAAACATCACGGCCATCAAATCGGGACGGTCTTCTTGCAATAGGGTTTGAGCAATCCGAAACCACTGTTCCTCGCGCGGAAGGTGGTAGCGCACCCACTCTTCAGTCTCGTCCTCGCTCATGAACTCTAGGGCTTGCTTTTCTCGCTCAAAATCCCAGGCTAATTCCTTGGGGTCAAATTGGGGAATATTTTTGAGACGATTAAACAACTCTGGCGGCGTGACATTGCGACGCAGGTGTTTCCACGGAACAAACCCCGGAACCAAGGAGCCTGCAATCGGACGCGGGGGAGCTGTAATTGGAAAATTGAGCGCCACCACGGTGCGATTTTGCCGACTTGCCATTGACCAAACGGTTTCGGTTTGGATGTCGCGAGCATCGTAGAGGGTAAAGTAGACCTCTTCTCCTTGCTCTTCGGCGCGAATAAAGTCAAAAACCCCGTGATTTCCCGGCGTTCTTCCGGTCATAATTGAAACCCAAGCAGGCGGCGTCAGGGGATTGGGGGTTGAGCGCAATGGCGATCGCACTCCCGTTTCCATAAAGTGCTTGAGAAAGGGCATGGTGACGCCAACGCCAGGTTGGTCGCGTACCATTTCATCTAACACCGTAAAGGTTGCACCATCTAAGCCGATAAATAAAGTTCGGGTCATGATGATTGGATTTACGCAATATTAAGTTAAGCGTTGCGATGAACGCTCCCAATCGATTCGCCGATTGAGAAGATTAGTGTTTCTGCTTCCTAATACGCCCCACGCTGAGAAGACCGATGCCGATCAAGCCCAATACAGCAGAGGGTTCTGGTACTGCATGGGGGGATTGCCGCAAGGTAAATTTGTAGCCGACAATTTGCCCTTGGTCGTCGAGCAACCAATTTGCTTGCGGAATTTCTTTCTGGTTTAGCGCACTCAGGTTAGGAAGGTCAAGGGAGAAAGTAAAATCAACGCTTTGGCCCTGACGGACTTTGCCATTTTGCCATTGCAGAATATTGGCCTGATGATCGAGTTGAGCAAAGGCGGTTGAAGTTGGGGTAGGCGTTTTTTCTAGGGGAAGACCGGCGAGTTCTAAGCCGAAGGGAAACACCTGACCCAGTGCATTGAACGTATCAAAGTCGAGGCGATCGCGCAAACCGGATTGAATAAAATTTCGTCCCGTCCCAAACCCCAGTTGAATGCTAAATTTGCCCCAGTTCAATCCAGTATTATTCAGAACGGTTTCTTTGAATAGGTATTCTGTACCGCCTTCCCAGACGTTAAAGGCCACAAATTCAATATCAATCGGCGCAACGGCATCAAATCTCACGAGTTCTAGGCCCACTTGATTTTGATTTTCATCGGGCCCTGAAAAATCGTTATTGCCAATATCTCGAACCGGATCGACTCCCGGCTGAGACGGATCGCCAGATTCGGGAGTAAACTCAACAGCTCCCAGTCCGGGTCCAATAATTTGCGTCACTCCACCCCGAACGAGAATTGCAGCCACAGACGGCTCGATCGCACCGCCTAGAACTGTTAAGGCAGTTCCCAGCGCGATCGCGATGGGTCTGAATTGCATAATGGCTCCTTCTCAGCACTTCGGCTGTAAAGCTAGAGGAATTGACTAGTGCGTTCTTCGCTAAAATTGCTGATTTCTATCTAACTTCGCCCGCGATTCGTAACCTGCCCGTTCTGCGTCCCGACCGCAATCTTCATCAGTATACAGAAAATTCAGCGTTTCTACTGAGCCAATTAGCACTTTTAATAAATTTATATATAAATTTTACGTGAAGTTGACGAGTTTGATTCTATGTGCCAGTATGCAAGGACAAGGTTGCACTGTATCAAGAGCCGTTCGATCTGAGGGGTAGTCGTTTTTTTGAGCCATTGCGTGGGCTAGCCCAATCGTTGTGCAACGAACGAGTCATTGAATTCTAAACCCATATTTGTCATAGGGAGACTTGCTGTGAGCACTTTCACGCCAAGCATTAAGCGCTTAGGGACGAGCGAGCAAGACCAATTGAAGCTAGGCATGACCCTAGCCAAAGAAGGACGTTTCGATGAAGCGTTAAGCGCCTTTGAAACAGCCACTCAAGTGAATCCAGAATCCGTTGTCGCTCACCTCGCCGTCGGTAATTTGTTATTTCGCCAACAGCGTTATCCCGAAGCCTTAACTCACTTTGAAGCAGTGATGCAGCTCGATCCGCTCTTGCCAATGGCACCGTTAAGAGCGGGAGGCGCTTATACCCGACAAGAAAATTATGAAAAAGCCATAGAATGCTTTGAAACCGCACTCAACCTCGATCCGCAATCAACAATGGCGACTGTCGCCTCAGTTGGACTCGGCCAAGTTTATATCAAGCAACAGAAATATGACACGGCCATTCAGCAATTCCGTCAAGCCTTGCGCCTCAACCCGCAGATGATGATGGCTCGCTTAATGTTAGCCAGCGCCCTGAAAAAACAAGGGAACTTGCAAGCCGCCATCTCAGAATTAAAAGCCGCCATTAATATTAGCTCCGAGGTACCCGTTAGCTATCTCCAGCTTGGCAGCATTTATCTCGAACAAAAGAATTACACCAAAGCCAGAAACGCCTTTGAAACCGCCGATCAACTCGATCCCAAAATTCCGGCTATTAAGTTTGCCGTTAAATTTGGCTTGGCAGAATCCTTAATTGAAGAAAACGAATTGCAAGAGGCGATCGCCCTTCTGCGCCAACTCCCCGAAAATAAACTTTACGCTCCCCGAAAACACAAATTATTTGGAGATGTTTACACCCGCCAAGGCTTAGTCAAAGAAGCTGCCGAGGAATACCGCGCCGCAACGCTCCTGGGGTCTTCAGACGGTCTAATTCCCGACGAAGATATTGCCGACTTACAAGCCTTAGAAGAACAAGACCGCTGGGAAGAGTTATTAGAAAGCTATCGCTCCTCCGCGAACGCTGTATTAGAGCAGCCTAAGTTTTAACAAGATTGATTCATTCAAGATGTAGCTGTAGAGATGTTTGCTCGCATCTCTACACCTCATTGAGATGCTGCAAGCAAGGTTTGCCCTTATTGTCATGCCAAATCATCTGGTGTACATCGTCATGGATAGCTGTCGCTACGATAGCTATCAAGCCGCTTCAACCCCCAATATGGATCGACTGGGTTTAGGGATGCGCCGCTATAGCTACGCGTCTTGGACATCACCATCCCATTACGCGCTGTTGATGGGAATGGTTCCTCATACCAACCCGCGCGGGGTGTTTGCCTCAGAAGTCTATAAGCAGGAATTTAGCAAATGGATAGAACGTCTTGGCATTCCCGACTTATCATTTAAAACCTTTGTGCCTCAGCTATCCCTGCCTAAAGTGCTTCAAGAATTGGGTTATGAAACGATTGCCAGGGTTTCCATGCCCGTCCTCAATCAATTTACCAACATCAACCAATATTTTGACGACTACAAATTGATGGCCAATCATAATGACTTTGCCTCAATGGTGGAAGAAGTCGAATTTGTGGAGGACGAACCGCGCTGTTACTTCTTCAATCTAGGGGAAACCCATTATCCCTATATGCTATCGGGAGAAGATTTACCGCATATTTCTGGGGTGCATGGGGTATTTAAGCATCTGGATGAATATTTACTGGCTGGCGCGCCAGCATCGAATCCAGAATTTTTCGACCCCCAGGAAATGCAACGCTTGCACAAACAGCAAATTGCTTGCGTGGAATATGTCGATGGTTTATTGGGTAAGCTCTTTGACAAATGCCCGGATAACACCCATATTATTGTCACCGCAGATCACGGGGAGCTATTTGGCGAAGATGGCTTTTTTGGACATGGCCCGGTGATGCATGAAAAGTGCTTTGAAGTCCCTTTTTTAGAGGGCCGGATCGCACAATGAGGGCGTAGAGGCCTGACGCAAAGCGGCCAAACGCTCTACGGACTGTCGTCGCAGGTTTCGATCGGTTTGAATGCGGCTGCTTAAAAGCTGATAGCGATCGCTCTTGGCATCAAACGGCGGCCACGATGCGCCACTCCCGTTCGGGTTTCCCGTGCGGGCAAATTGCGTCCAATACTCTGCCATCCGTTGAGACAGCCACTCATCCTCGCGTTCAAATCCCTGGTTTTCCGGTAACGTCCCAAAGACATAGCGCAACTCAATCCCGTGAAAACTCCCTAAACCGCTTCTGGCATTGCCCCGACTCACCCGGTCAAACTGATAGACATAGGTTTGCGGTTGAACGGCGGCCATTTGCATCGCCATTGTTTTCATATCCAGCACAAACAGGTCGCTAATTAAAGTTCGGATCGCTTGACGGGCCGAAGGATGATCGCGTGCGGGATACAGCGCCCAATATTGTTGGGCTAAGGTTGAGCCAAAGACTTGATTCAAAAACCGAGTATAGGCGCTCAGGGTATTAATTCTGAGATTATAGGCAAACACCGCCCCCTCATCGGCAACCGTCCCCGTCAGGAACGGAACGCGCTGCTGGCGGCCGAGGGCGAACGCAGTTCCCGGCAATTCTGGGATGAGATAGCCATCTATACTCAGATGGTTCAGCGTCCCCGAACCCGCCATATCGCTATCAAATGGCGTCTCTTCTAGGGTGGTTTCCCAAACCTTCACCACCTTTTGCCAAGGTTGGCGGCGCAGTTCCGGGGAACCCCCCAACCTTTGGGCAAAGGCTTCGCCAACGGATTCCAAACTGGGTAAATTGGGACGAGAAGCAGACAAACATCTGAGGTGATTGGGGACGCTCCCACTTTGGGCGATCGCGCGTTGAAATAATCCTTCAGCCAACGGCGATGTCATCAACGTCGTCACGCTGACTGCACCTGCCGACTGACCGAAAATCGTCACATTTTTCGGATTGCCCCCAAATTCGCGAATATGGTCGCGCACCCACTTCAGGGCTAAAATCTGATCCATCAAGCCATAATTGCCCGAACTGGCATGGGGAGACTCAGCCGTGAGGGCTGGATGCGCCAGAAATCCCAAAGCGCCTAGGCGATAATTGAGTGTCACCACCACTACGCCCTTTTGCGCTAGCGCACTCCCGTCATACATTGCCTCTGAACTCGAACCCACCAGAAACCCGCCACCATGCAACCACACCATCACGGGGAGGGAATCGGTTTTTCCGAGGGCGGGCGTCCAAATATTTAGGGTTAAACAGTCTTCGTCCATGCGCCCCGTCAGGCGGACAAAATCGCGCTGGGGTTGGGGACAAGCCGGACCAAACGTTGTGGCGAGGCGGGGTTCTTGCCAAGGTTGAGCCGGAATGGGTTCGCGCCAGCGTCTCTCGCCGACGGGAGGCATGGCGTAGGGAATGCCGAGATAGCGCTTGACGCCGTTCTGCACTTCGCCCACAATCGGGCCAGACGGGGTGGATACGGGAGGGTTCATTGGGGCTGCACTCCCACCCGCAAGCAGCCAGAAACTGATGGTGGCGATCGCCATTGCTCGCTTCATCTTTTTTTCCCAGTTCTACCCAATTGATTTAGACTCCCTTTTCTGGAGCCGGTTCCCTACTATCGCACTTCCTAGCAGCAACAGAACCCAGCCAGGGGAGGGTTCGGGAACTGAGTGGCTAGAAGCAAGCCTCAGTTGCATCGGGGGTTGAATTAAATTTGCCGTCGGTGCAAATAAAAACGCCGCGCCGCTGCCCCCCTGTTCGCCAATGGCTCCGATGACCATGTTTTGCCCAATTACGGCAATCGAGGTGCCAAAGGAGCCAAAGGCGGTGGGATTGGGATTAAAAAAGGCCCCTACGAGTTGTCCGAATAGGGGACTGGTGGGGTTGGCATCGTAAACATAGACAGCACCCGCTAAGGCTGCGCCTGCTAGCTCTCGCCAAGCGCCAACTAAGGCGTAGTGACCGATACTCGCTAGGGAAAAGCCGAAGTTTTCGCCCAAGTTGCCCCAACCGTAGTCATAGGGGTAAAAATTTTGAAACTGGGTGAGAAGATTGCCAAAGGTGGGGCTGCTGGGGTTGCAATCATACAGGTAGGCTCGCCCGACGTTTAAGGCTCCAATATCTTCGCGAAAGGCTCCTACTAGGCAATTGTTGCCCACGCTCGCGACTGAATGACCAAATTCGTCATTTTGCTCCCAAGCATCGGTAGGCGACGGATGAGGGTTAGATAGGGAGAGCAGCAGTTGACCGAAGGTGGGACTGGTGCGATCGCCATCAAATAAGTAAGCTGCTCCTGCATCGACTCCGCCAACATCATCGCGAAAAGAGCCAATCAGCACGTTTTTGCCGACGCTGGCAACAGCGACGCCAAACCTATCCCCAGCGCCGGGATTTGGGTTGTTAAAGGTGGTTAGTAGCTCGCCAAAGGTGGGACTGGCGCGATCGCCATCAAACAGGTAAGCTGCCCCAGCCAGGGGCGCTCCTGTGTTGTTACCAAAGGCCCCAATCAAGACGTTATTGCCCATGCCCGCCACGGAAAAGCCTGTAAAATCAAAAGGTCTGGGGATGGGCGCTTGGAAGGTCATTAATAGAGTGCCGAAGGTGGAACTCTGGGGGGTGCCATCGAATAAATAGGCGCGTCCTGGTTGTCCCTGCGCTAAGGTCGCATGGCGGAAGGATTCGCCAATCAGGACGTTATTCCCCACGCTGGCAACTGACCCTCCAAAGTTTCCAGAAACTGCGGGATTCGGACTTTGAAAGGTCATTAATAATTGTCCAAAGGTAGGACTTGTGGGATTCCCATCAAATAGGTAAGCCGCCCCAGCATCTAGGGCGTTTGTGTCGTCTTGAAAGGCTCCAATTAGGACGTTATTGCCAACGCCAGCTACGGAAATTCCAAAAAAGTCATTGGCTGCTGGGTTTGGGTTCAAAAAGGTATAGCCAAGACGATAGGGAGAGGCGGCTTTTGCTGCTCCCTGGAAGACTAGACTGGAAAGACTAAGGGAAAGGGTTAATACGCAGAATTTTAGGCTATTCTTGACGGGCTTCATTGAAGGTTTTACCTAGAAAATAATTGATTATTTGCGTCTTATAGCAGCGAATTTGGTTGACTGACAAAAGGATAATTGGATTGGGTTGAGTTTCAGACCTCAACCCAGCTTTGGCTGCTGTTAGATTGTGCTAACACTAACCCAACTGACGGTAGTTTTGTCAGTCAATCAGGCGGCGGAAACATCGGTTAGAAAAAGCGGATTTGGGGAAGACGTTCCAGTAGAATATCTGTTTATCTATCGATGTCCTAATTGCCTTGGCAGTTGCTATAAATTCGATAAAATAAGAGAATTTATTATCGATCGATCTGAGGATTTTCGTTTCTCCAAAAAGGATGAATCAACTGAGATAAATACTGGTCGGATATAGGTTCGCCAATTCCATATTGAGTAGGGGATTTATCTTTAGGTAAATAAAGTGTCCCGAAGATTAAATCAATGACGGGAAAGGTACCAGCCAGATTTTTGGTATAAACGGCTGGATCGTTAACATGATGCCAGCGATGAAATTCAGGGGTGGCAACGATCCACTTTAACGGACCAAATTTGAAGCGAACATTGGCATGAATGAAGATTGCGTTAAAGGTGACGACAACAATATATAAACCCAAAATTTCTTTTGTAAATCCAAGAATATATAAGGGGATGAAACCACAAATTCGAGTAAAGGTTTGATCTAAAGGATGCAGGCGGGCGGCTGAAAGCCAATCAATTTCTTCGCTACTGTGATGAATGGCGTGAAATTTCCATAGAAAAGGTACAGTATGTAAAAGACGATGGGCAAAATAAGCACCAAGTTCTTGTACAAAAACGGCAATTGTCAATTGCAAAACAAAGGGTTGAGCGGCAATCAGATTTTGGATATTGGGATTAATTAATTGGTCTAAAACTGGGAGCAGAAAAAAGATAGCGATCGCCAAACAGAGGTTGACAAAAATCCGCGTCACAAAAAAGTGAAGAAAATCCGCCCACCATCCCCGTCGGAAGAACTTTTGCGAATGCAAGGGAAACAGGAGTTCTAGCGGAGTGAAGATGACCAAAAAAATAACAAAAGCGTAGATTAATCTAGTTAACACGATTTTTCTGCCTAGGAAATACAGCAACAGGGAAATTAGGAAATTTTGAGGTTAAACTTACAATCATTCCCTCCCTTTTTATCCTTATTCCAAATCAAAAGCCGTCCCTAAATATTCGTCATCAAGATCGGGTAAAAAAGAAGCCGGTTTGCCCAGCAAATCGCAAAGAATAGCCTGATTATCTGCCCCCAAATCCGGGCCGCGACGGTGCAAAATTCCGCCCCCCTTGGCAAAGCGGAAAGGAAACCCCGGATAGGTTCCGCCTTCTGCGATCGCCGTTTGGAACCATTGGCGCTGCTGTAAATGCTCATCTTGAGCCAGCGTGCTAACATCTTGCACCATACCCGCCGCCAACCGGGCCGCCTGCAATTGTTGCATCGCCGCTGGTGCGGTTTGGGTACTCGTCCAAGACTCAATCAGCAGATCGAGTTCGTCGTGATGCTGATGGCGATCGCGCCGACTCTGAAACCGAGGATCGTCCGACCATTCCGGATGTCCGCAAACCTGACAAAACCGCTGCCACTCCTCATCCGAACGCAGAGTCAGCACCAGCCAGCGGTCTTCGCCCAGCGCCCGGTAACACCCCTGATTATAGACCGGGTGGCGGTTGCCGATAGGGAGCGTCTGCGTGCCATTGAGGACAAATTCCAGCAAATGCTCGCCCATCAACCAAGTACAAGCTTCGCGCTGAGACAAATCCACCCATTGACCTTCCCCCGTCTGCTGGCGGTAAATCAGCGCCGTCATCGCCGCACAAGCGCCCATAATCCCATTCGTAACATCCATTTCGCGGACGCGCATGGCATCGCCTTGACGACTATAGGCCGTTAAGCCCTGCAAACCACTCAGCGCCTCAATACAGCCGCCATAGCCAGCATATTGCGACTCCGGCCCCGTTGCACCAAACGCCGACATCGACACCAAAATCATATCCGGGCGCAACCCTTTAAGCACCTCATAGCCTAACCCCCAACCTTCCATCACCCCCGGACGCGAATTATCCACCACAATATCCGATTGGCGGATTAACTCCTTCACCACCTCCACCTGTTCGGGTTGGTGCAAATCCAAAGTAATAGAAGCCTTATTGCGATTCATCTGCCACCAGCGCGGGTGCCGATTTTTACGGTCTAAATAAGCGCCGCGCATTCCATCAAGGCGAGCAGGATACTCAATTTTAATCGTCTGCGCGCCATAATCAGCGAGCAAGCGCGTCGCATGGGGACCCGCCCAGTCGTGGGTAAAATCAACAATCCGAATCCCTTGCAGGGGTTGCGGCCTCACTGCGGCAGAGGTTTGGGGACGCTGGCGCGGTTGGGCCGCAGTGAAAGCGTTTTCTCCCAACAAAGGGGCGCGAACTTGCTGCCACGGGGTTTTACTGGGGCGAAACGGCGCGCCCACCATTGGATATTTGCCCAGTTCGGGATGTTCGGTATCGAGAAAGAACTGGCGGGCCTGGAGTTGGGGAGACTCCAAAACCTCCTGTAGGGTTGCCAGATAGCCCCAAGCGAGTTTGCGGGCTTGTCCGGCGTGAAAAATCTCCTGTTTCCCGTGCTGCAACAGCCAGGGGGCCATCAATTGGCGCACCCGATCGCGGTAGCGAATGCGCCCTTCCATGTGGGCATATTGGGGGCTAACCAGTTCGGGCGATTCAAAAATTTCTGCCCCTTTAAGCCAGTGACGGATCGGCCCGCCCATAATTGCTGCATGACCGTCTTTGCAGGGAAACGTGCGCCAAGGGACGAGGGCGTGTTCGTCGTTGCTGCGCTTGGCAATTTTGCCGAGGTGAAGATATTCGGCGATCGCAATTTCAATATTATCCATCGCCGCTTCTTGAATCGACACCTCAATGCGATCGCCTTCTCCGGTGAGTTCCCGACGATAATCGGCCATCAGCGTGGCAATATAGGCTTTCATCCCCGCACTCAAATGAGCGATCGCCGGGCCTCCTGCCAAAGGGGCTTGATGCGGATCGCCCGTCCCATACATCAGCCCGCTCATCGCATAGAGGGTAATCTCTTCGGCCTGATAATCTCGGTAAGGGCCAGACTGCCCGAAGTTGGAAATGGAAGTAACAATCAGTTGCGGATTCAATTGTGCTAAATTCAAGTCCAAATCTTGCAGCAGCCCATCTTCGACCAGCACATCCACCTGTCGCACCCAGTCCTGTAACTGGGCTTTCCCCTCCGCCGTACTCAGGTCAAGAACAACGCTTTTTTTCCCCGTATTGAACCACAGAAACGGTAAACTCCGTTCCGTCCCCGGTTGACCCTCAACAAAGGGCGGACAATGGCGCATCGGTTCGCCACCAGGCGGTTCCACTTTAATCGTCTCTGCCCCAAAACCCGCCATCAGTTTGGTACAGTAAGACCCAGCAAGGCGTTGGCTCAGATCCAGGACGCGAAGATGCGAGAGAGCATTAGCTTGATTGTGCATAGCAACTGAACAAAGAGTAAGGTTGGAAAACGCTAATCTGCATTTGCCTGAGTCCGGCGCTTGCGGGTGCGGAAAGGGGCAATCACCGGGGCCACCAGCATCGTATCGGTGGGCAGGGTTAGCATATAAACAATCAAATCGGCAACTTGGGTCGCGGGTAAGGCGTATTCGGGTTTAATCGGGCCATTTTGCTCCCACAGGGGCGTATCCACCGCATCGGGGAGGATCGCCTGCACCTTAATCCCGTGGAGGCGAACTTCTTCGGCTAAGGATTCCGATAAACCAATCACGCCAAATTTTGAAGCACAGTAGGGCGCATCGTGGGCTTTGCCTTGGCGACCTGACGTTGAAGACAGATTGATAATTGTGCCGCTACGCCGTTGGATCATCGCTGGGAGAACTGCCCGATTGCTGAGAAACACGCCTTTGAGGTTAATATCAAGCACGCAATCCCATTCCGCCTCAGAGACTTGCAAGAGGGGTTTCGGGGAGGTGCCGGGGGCGCGTAGAATGCCCGCACAGGTTATTAAAAAATCAATCTGCCCAAAGCGTTCTAGCGTCTTAGCTGCCATTGCTTCCATATCGGATTCTTGGGTGACATCCAAGGCCAAACCCAAGGTTTCCGCACCCGGTAACTCGGCTTGCAAGGCTTCAATCCGGTCGAGACAGCGATCGACAATCACCGCGTTTGCCCCGGCTGCAACCAAGGCGCGACAGGTGGCTTGACCGATACCGCCCGTTCCTCCCGTAACAATAGCGACTTTCCCGTGCAAGTGTTGTTTCATGTTGCAAATCCTTCCCCGTATATCGTTAAGCGCTACCCCGGATCGCTTGCATCCAACTGGGGCGACTTTGACTGCGTAGCGGTTCGATTGTGGTTTCCAGACAGACGGTATCGGGCGGTAGCATCACCAAATACAGAATCAGGCGAGCCACCTCTTCAACCGAGACGAGGTTTTCCGGTCGCGGAATCGGGCCGTTTTGCTGCCAAATGGGAGTAGCGATCGCGCCCGGTAAAAGCACCTGCACGCGCACCCCCGCGTCGCGGACTTCCTCCGCCAGGGCTTCTGACAGACCAATCGTGCCAAACTTGGAGGCACAGTAAGCCGCATCAAACGCATAGCCGCGACGCCCGGACGTTGAGGAAATATTGATAATCTGTCCCGAACCCTGGCGAATCATCGCGGGCAAAACGGCGCGATTGCTCAGAAAAACGCCTTTAAGATTGGTATCGACCACCTCATCCCATTCCCGAACGCTCATCTGTTGCAGGGTTCGCACAACCCCCCCTGACGGTCGGAGAATCCCCGCTGCGGCAATCAGGCTGTCAATGCGACCGTAGCGCGCCAGGATTTGGTCTGCCATTTGGGTCATGTCTGCGGCTTGGCCAATATCGGCTGCCCAGGTCATCACCGTGCAGCCGCGTACCGTGGCTTGCAGGCTATCTGCGGTTTGTTGTAGGCGATCGCGATCGCGACCCACAATCGCTACCGTTGCCCCGGCTTGCACCAATTGCTCGGCAGTGGCACGACCAATCCCCGCGCTACCCCCGGTAATAATACTGACGTGCCCTCGGAGCCAGGTATTGTCCATTGCCGACTAGTCCCCCGATTTTTGAGCCACCATTTCCAGCCAGTAACGCGGGACTTCCGTTAGCCCCTCAGCCGCTAGGGTGGGCGCAGCCGCATAAAATAGGGCTTCGCACGCCAGCTTCACGGGATAGCCACTCAACAGCACTTTCCCCAAACCCGCATAGGAACCAATCGTTTCAAAGCTGCGCTGCGTCAGCATCACCGTCCGCTCGTTTTGCCATTGCACATTGAGGTTGTGGGCGGCCATCTCTTGGGTATACTCCAGGATTGATAGCCAATGGGTGGAAAAAGCCGGGGCCCCTTGACCGCGCTGGCGCGCGATACCGGGAAGTCCCGCCGCTTTGAGTTCGGCGTTGCGACGTTGCAAATAGGCGATCGCTTCTTGCACCCAACGCAGATAAATGGGTTCGGTCCCCGGAACGTAAGTCCCGGCGTAAAAGGAGGTATTAAAGGCAAAATAGCCCCCCGGTCGCAAAACGCGAGCAATTTCGCCAAAGAGTGCTTCCCGATTGGCGACCATATGAATGGCATTGCCCATCATCGCTAAATCAATGCTGTGGGTTGCAATCGGCAAACAATCCGCCGTTCCCTCCACCAAAATAACGGTACCGCTTTGATCGGGGGTTAAGGGTTGAAAAAAACCCATCTCCGCTAAATCGGCTTGACCCCACAATAGCGACTCCCTAGAGAGATCTATGCCCACCACTTGCGGGAGTTCCCCACGGTTCTCCGCCAGACAGCGCTTCAGCAACAGTTCCGTCATCGTTCCCGTACCGCAGGCCAAGTCAAGAACGCCTTGCACTGATTGGAGGGGCAACTCTTCAATCAATAAACGATTGGCCTCAATATATTCGGGTTCGCGGGAAAACGGCTCATAGGAGGTATCAATATCGATTTCATCGAACGCCAGGGAGGGGGAATAACTCATTGCAATCCTCAGTTTCTAAAAACCTGCAAGCGTTCAAGCAACGGTCTGGGTTTTGACGCGCGGGAAAAACATGACCTTCAGCTTGCTTTGCGGAATAAACGTGGCGCGGTTGTGCAGCATCGGCGATACATCTTGCCCCTCTAGCACCGTCCAGTTGTAGTCCCGGAGGATATTCACCGCCAGTGCCATTAAAAACAACATGGCGTAAGGCTTACCCGCACAAATTCGCTGTCCGCCCCCAAATCCAATCAGGCTAAATTGCGTCCGTTTATCTTCCTCGCGCGGGGGGGCAAACCGTTCGGGGTCAAACCGTTCTGGATGTTCAAACACCTCCGGCAGGTGATGGCTGACAAAGGTACACATCCGCAAACTCCAACCCGCTGGCACCGTATAGCCGTTAAATTCAAAGGATTTCACAATTTTGCGCGTTCCTCCAAAGGCGGGCGAATGGACGCGTTCTACCTCTTTAAACACGGAACTTAAATAAGGGAGTTTGCTGTGGTGTTCCCAAGTAAAAGGCTGATTGCCAATGACGGCATCAATCTCGGCTTGGGCTTTGGCTTTCACCGTTGGGTGACGGTTGAGGGCATACAGAAACCAGGTTAAGGTTGCCGCCGTTGCATCCGATCCGGCAACGGTAAACAGGAGGGTATGGGCGGCAATTTCTTTATCGCTTAGACCTTCTCCGGTTTTATCTCGCACCTGAATCCACTGGCTTAAAACATCTTGACCGAGATGGTTGCGGCGGGTGGCAATCAGGTCGTTAATTTGTCGTTGCAATTGCACGCCCGCTTCAAGTTTAGCCCGTCTCAGACGCTTGACCGAACTGTCTCTGGCGGCCCCCAGGTTGCCAGAGCGGACTTCGGGAACGGCGACAAAGGCTTCATACAGGTTGTGTAACAATTGTTTGCGGTCGGCGTCCTCTGCTTGCCCGGTTAACCACACCCAAATGGTTTCAAACAGTAAGGCTTTAATGGCTGGAAAGCAGGTGACGGTGGGTTGTTCTGCCCACTCTTGCAAGCGCTGTTCGCCCGCTACCCGGATGGTGTTTAAAGTGAAGGCAAGGGTTTCTGGACTAAAGGCGGGGGAGGTGAGTTGGCGCAAGCGTCGCCAGGGTTCGCCGTCTTTGAGGGAATAGGGTTCGTCTCCGAACATAATTCGCACGTATGGGGCCACCCCTTGGCTAAAGCTAAAGCAGTCGGGGCGGTCGTGCAGCACAAATTTATTGGCTTCTGGGCCAATGACAAAGACTAGGGGACCCCCAAGGTGAGTTTTAAAGATGGGGCCATAGCGACGGTAACGATCCCACATATAAGCAATCGGATCGGCGGCAAATTCGCGAATTTCACCAATTATCGGGGTGCCAAACGTGCCGGGTGGCAAATTCGGCAACTGCAAATCGCTCGTTTGCGGTATGCTTAACATCCTTGCCCTCCAAGGCATGATGGGGATAAGGGTGCGTGTATTAATAGTCCAAGCAACCGTTCATCTCTGACTGCCCATTGTCAGATGAAAGGGGATTGTACGACTCAATTCGTTCGCTCGGTTTCGGGAATTTCTAAATCTGAGTTAGCGTTTGACCTGGGACAGCAATTCAGGATGGCGCTAATAGTTGGGTTGGGAGATAGAAGGGCCCAACTTTATTTCTAAGATGAACGCAAGCCAGAGTTTAGTCAAGGGGATAGTTCTTGACAATTTGTTAAGTGCTGAGGGGTGGGTTTACCATTGGGCGGGTAATTGATAAGGGGGCGAACCAACCTGAGTCCAGCGTTCGACTTGCTCTTTGAGCAGATAGCGTCCTTCAAAGGTGTACTCGCCCATGCGGTGTTTGACGGCGTAGGGAAATTTATTCAGGTCGCAATAGTCGCTATCTTCCCAGGTAATCTGTTGTGGGGCGTGTTGCCAGGTTTGGGCGCTGGTGGACATGACGCGGACATTGACGGCGAGGGAGTCGCCAACCGGCCAAGGGAACCAAGCGATCCCATTTTCAGGGTAAGCGTTGGCGGGGCGATCGCTCTCGGCTCCGATCGCGATGGTGTAGTTGCCTTGGGCATCAATGACGATATTTTCATCGATGATGTCAATCACGGGAATGAGTTTAATGGGCGATCCGGTTTGCAAGGTAATGCCCCAATAGCGCAGTTGTTCGGAGGATTCCATAATTGGGTTTCCGGCTAAGGTGCGCGGGGTTTTGGGGGCTTTGCCGCGAAAGACAAGGACGCGTCCGGGTTTGAGGGTGGCGGCGCTATACAAGTAGGTGATGTGGACGTTATGACCGCTGGTGTGTTCGTCGTTGGCGGGGGGTGGCAGTTTTGGACTCATGCCATAGAGATGGCGATAGGCTTGCAAAAGGGTGGTGCGACAGTGGTCGGGATCGTCAGCGTTTCTTAACCAACCGATGAACAGGGGGGTGCCAAAGGATTTAATCAGTTTGAGCGTTCCGTCGCTATGGGTAAAGACTTGGGCGACTTTGGGGACAAAATCTCCGGGTTTCCCGGCTTGGGCGAGGCTGGCGCGGGCCCATTGTTTGAGGGCGTCTAAGGATTCTTGCTCTTTGCGCGATCGCCCCTCTTCTATCGCGGGGTTTTCTCGGATAGAATACCGTTGAGGGACTTGGGTCATGTTGAGTTCCACCTCGCGGGTAATGGGGGCGAGTTGGGGTTCTTGACCGGGAAACTGAATGCGGATGACGGGCGTGGCAACTTGACCGTAGGGTTCGTAATGGTCGGGTAAAAAGATCCGCATCCAGATGAATGGGCCTCGGTCGCCGTTTTTGCCGCTTTGGGTGCAGCCGTAACGCAGATTGCCGGGGGCGCGATAGGGGGGAATGGCTGCTGCTCCATTCAACGCCACGGGATTGCCATCGCGCAGTTCAAAGGTAATATGGTAGTGGCGTTTGCTGGCATTGCGGTCGGCTCCAGGTAAAAAGGGATTGGTATGGCCTGGATCGGGTACGATATCTTCATCGAGGAGAGCGATTTCGGGAATTCCGGTTCCGTCGCCGATGGAGGGCAGTTCGGGACTCCAAGGGGCGCAAACTTGAAAGTTCATCATGCGGGCGTGGGGAAAGTCGCCTTCGATTAAGATTTTGGTACCGGAGGGGACGGGTTTGTGGTAGCGCCACAGAAAGTAGGTGTTTCCTGGGGGTTCGCCTTTGGCATGGTTTTCAAACTGCCAGGTGTCGGGACTGTCGGCTAGAATTTTCCACCATTGGGCGCGTAAATCTCGCACGCCATACCAATGCGGAGGCCATTGGATAGAAGTGGGGTCGCTGGTTGAGGTGGTTCCCCACATGCCGGGAACGGTGGGATTTTCCATAGTCTGCTGCTGTGCTATTCCGGGTTCTGTTTGCAGTTGCGATTCGACCGGCCCGCAGGCTAAGGCAATCAGAGTTGATAATAGGGCGATCGCGGCAATTTTCACAATCTTCATTTCAGGGCATCCTTCACCGAGATAGTGCTTGCCTAATAGAGTCTGTTATAACAGCTTTAATTCGATTTTTGGGTAGTGCTTAAGTTGTCCACCCCCCAATTTTGCAATCCTTCATCATTCGGCGATTGATTCTTTGCAAAACATTAAGTTTTCAGAGCCATGAACCCGCAATTACAAGCTCGTTTTCGTCAAGATTTGGTCATTATCCCAATTTCGGAAAAGGGAAAAACCACAAAACGCTATTTAATCAAAAATCCGGCTTCAGGAGAAACATTTGAATTCGGCGAAGAGGAGTATTTTCTCTGTTGTGCGGTCGATGGGATAACGTCACCCACGCAAATTATTGAGGACTTTCAAGCCCGATTTTCAACCGCACTATCCCCAGAGGATTTTCAACAATTTGTGAGGCAAATTTCGAGTTTAGGGTTGGTAGAAACCTTAGACCAGCACGGCCCGAACTTATCAGCATCTCAAGTTCAGTCGCCGCCTCCCGATCGCTCGTTTGAGTTAAATTGGTCTTTATTTAATCCTGCCCGCTTATTCACCCTCTCTTCTCGGCTTTTTAGACCTTGGAATTATGCCCTAAAAGTCGGAGTTTGGGTGCTATTTCCGCTTCTGGCGATCGCGCTCTTTACCCTCTGGAGCAATCGCTTGTTGCTGTGGCAAGATACCGTCTTATTATTAGAGCCTAAGCCCTTTATTCTTCAATTTATCAAAAATCTACTCATTCTCAATTTTACCACAAAATTGCTTCAAGGAACCGTTGGCTATTATCAAGGAGCCACCGTCCAAGAATTTGGAATTACATTAGGATTTGGCTTTTTGCCCTTCTTTTATATTAACAAAGCTGAGTTTTGGAAACTGCAACGCCACAAACAAGTGTGGATCTTTGGTACCCCCTTAATCTATCGCCTCTTTCTGATTGCTAGCGGGATATTAATTTGGCACGCAACGCGCGGAACTGGAACCCAATTAGCCGCAAGTTCCCTTACCCTTGCCCATGCAGCATTTACCAGCTTGTTAATTGTTGGAAACCCCTTTTGGCCATCCGATGGTTATGGCTGGATGATTAACTTTTTTTATCTTCCTGCCACTTCGCTTCAGCGGGCATTTCGGATCTGGGGAATGATGCTCAATCGGCGAAGATTGCCCCCATTGCTCACCTTAAAAGGCAGAATTGGTTTAGTCGTGTATGCGGCGATCGCAGTTTTATTTTGGACTGTGTTTTTCGGCTATTCTGCCACCTTGCTGGCGGCTTCGCTACAACGTAACTTTAGGGGCAGCGGCGTTATTTTATTCCTCAGCATTTTACCCTTATTTTGCCTTTGGTGCGTGTGGATGACTGCTAAGTTCGGCGTCAAGCCACAACCCGCTAGCGAACAGAACTTCACCGCCGAAGAAATCCTCGCCACTACCCCTTCCGTTCGCGAACTTCGTCCCCCTTCACCCTCGCCACAAACGACTTATATTCCCTTTCGGCAAGAACCCCAATATTTAGCGCAACCCAAAACTCGATGGATTCGCCCCCTCAAATCATTTTTAATCCTATTTTTAATCGCTGGATGCATTGCCCTTCTGTTTCTGCCTTACCAATACCACACCGGCGGAGAAATTCAACTGATCGCGCCGCAAAAACAAGAAATTCAAGCCGAAATTGAAGGTTATATTCGTCAAGTCAAATTTCGGGGAGGCGATGGAACTTGGATAGAAAAGGGAAGCGTAATTGCCGTCATGGAAGCGGCCGATATTCAAAATAGCTTTAACACAACCCAAGAAGCTATTAAAGGTCAGCAAGCCCTCTTACTTAAACAACAGGCAAACTTAGCTAAATTGATCGCCGAACCCCGACCAGAAGTTGTAGAAGTCGCGCAGGAACAATTAGCAGTGGCTCAAAAACAACTGAATGTCAGTCTCAAGCAATTAGAAACGCAAAAAGTTCAAGCCGAAGCCAGTGCAAGGCGGGCAGCAAGATTTAGAGAATTATGGCAAGAGGGGGTAGTTTCTCAACAACAATGGGAAGATGAACAGCGACAAGCTGATATCGACCTTGCCAATCAAATTACAACCGAAGAAGCCATTGGTACTGCCCGTCAAAGACTGAATGAAGCGCAGGCTAATTTAAATTTAGTTTTAAGCGGCACAAATCCGAAAGATATTGAAGCTGCCCGCCAAGAAATTGAAGTCACGCGAGCAAATATTAGCCGTTTAGAACAAGAACTGAGCTATTTAGGCACGCAGATTCAAAGCAGTCAGCTTTTTATGCCGTTTAGGGGACAATTGACCACTGCTTACTTGGATCGAAAGATTGGAACTTATTTAGAAAAAGGAGATACCTTTGCCATTGCCGAATCCGGAGATTTCATCCGAGGAGAAGTTTCAGTCCCTGAGTTTCAAGTGGATGAAATTTCTCTCAACGGTCAAGTTTTTGTCAAGCTTTTAGCTTATCCCAAGCAAACCCTAACCGGTTCAGTGGTTTCCATTGAACCCAGTGCCGTGACAACGACTTACGGACAAGTGGTTAAAGTTGTGGTTGAACTGCCAAACTCCGAGAATATTTTGAAATCTGGGATGACGGGCTACGCCAAAATTCAAGGTAGAACCATGCCCGTCATTATGGCGTTTTCCCGTGCCTTACTGCGCTTTGTTTTGGTTGAAGTATGGTCGTGGTTTCCCTAAGTTGCCAATCTTTTATGACCCATCGTTCAAGTGTTTTATTGAGGTTAACCGCCGATGAACGTTTCTCACCTCAGTTTTTCCAGTTCGCCTTCAGATATTGCCATTGTGGGCATGTCTGCATTATTCGCCAAAGCTGCGAACTTACAGGCTTACTGGCATAACATTCTGCATCAAGTCGATGGAGTCACCGAAGCCCCCGATAGTTGGGCGCATCCTTACTTTGACCCCAATTCAACTGAAAACAACCGAATTTATACGCGCAAAGGGGGCTTTCTGGGAGATTTGGCCCAATTCAACCCCTTAGAATTTGGAATTATGCCCACGGCGGTTGACGGGGGAGAACCCGACCAATTTTTAGCCTTAAAGTTAGCGCGGGATGCCCTTCAAGATGCCGGTTACGACCAAAAACCCTTTAATCGACAAAAGACAGGAATCATTTTAGGACGCGGTACTTATGTCAATCGCGGTTATACCACCCTGCTCCAGCATGGGATGATTGTGGATCAGACCCTAGAGCTTTTGCAACAGCTTTGTCCCCACCTCGATAAGCAAACGCTGAGTTCTGTACGCCAGGGGTTAAAAGAGTCGCTACCACCGTTTAGTCCCGAAATGCTACCCGGCTTAGTCCCCAACAACGTAACGGGACGGATTGCCAATCGTTTAGACTTAATGGGGCCGAACTTTATTATCGATGCAGCCTGTGCCTCTTCATTAATTGCTGTGAAATTGGCGATGCAAGAGTTATTAACGCATCGCTGCGACATGGTATTGGCGGGAGGAATTCACGCCTCCACGCCTCCCCAGATTTATATGATTTTCTGCCAACTGGGGGGGCTGTCCCATTCCGAGATTCGACCTTTTGATGCGTCGGCGAATGGCACCTTGTTGGGGGAAGGTTTAGGAATTTTAGTCTTAAAACGGCTAGCCGATGCCCAACGCGATCGCGATCGCATCTATGCTGTTCTCAAAGGGGTTGGCAGTGCCAGCGATGGCAAAGCTTTGGGCTTGTTAGCCCCGCGTTTAGAAGGAGAAGTCTTAGCCTTAGAACGCGCCTACCAAACCAGCGGTGTAGACCCTGGCAGCATTGGTCTGATTGAAGCACATGGTACCAGCATCCCTTTAGGCGATCGCACTGAGATTCAAGCCCTCTCGCAACTCTTTGGGCCGCGCCAGGGACAAATGCCCCCCATTGCCCTCGGTTCCGTCAAATCTAGCATCGGGCATTGCATCCCGGCGGCGGGCGTCGCCGGACTGATTAAAACCGCCCTGGCGCTGTACCACAAAGTTTTACCCCCCACCCTATGCGAACAGGTCAACCCCGCTTTGGGGCTAGAACAAACGCCCTTCTACATCAATACACGCGCCCGACCTTGGGTTCATGGCAACCCCCACCTCCCGCGCCGCGCCGGAGTCAACGCCTTTGGGTTTGGGGGAATTAACGCCCATGCTGTTTTAGAAGAATATCGCGAACCTTCCCCGACAGCCAGCCCCCTGGCACTGCGACCGCCGAACGAACTGCTGATTTTTTCCGGTGACGAACGCGCCGAATTCATCGAACGTCTAAAAACTACCCTCTCTCATCTACAAACTTCTCCCCCCCCAACCCTCACCCCCCTGGGCTATCAACTATCGCAAACCCCCAGCGGTTTCCATCGCCTCGCCATTATTGCCAGCGACCCCGCAGACCTGGCCGTCAAACTCGCGCTAGCCTTAGACAAACTCGATAGCCAGCCCCAACGCTTCCAAACCCGCAACGGCATTTATTACGGCCAAGGCAAACCACCGGGCAAAGTTGCCTTTTTGTTTCCCGGCGAAGGGGCGCAATACACCAACATGCTGGCAGACCTCTGTTTAGCCTTTCCCCAAGTCCGCGAATGGTTTGATTTCCTCGACCAAACCTTTTGGCAAGAACGTCCCTATCGCCCCAGTCAGGTGATTTTCCCGCCTCCCACCAGCCTCACCACCGCTGAAGAACTGTTTGCAGACCGACAATTATTTGCGATGGATATTGGTTCGGAAACCGTCTTTACGGCCAGCATGGCCTTATACGAACTCCTTGAACAATGCCAAGTTCCCTGCGATGCGATGGTGGGTCATAGTACCGGAGAAAATACGGCCTTGTTTGCCTCCGGAACCGCCCAAATTGAAAGTCGGGCGCAGCTAGGCGAGTTAATGCGCTATCTCAACCAACTGTATCAAGAACTCGAAACCGGCGATCGCATTCCCAAAGGGGCCTTACTCGCCGTCGGGGCCATTTCCCCCGACCAAATGGCGCAAACCCTAGCGGCTGCTGAAGGTCGCCTGCATTGGGCAATGGATAACTGCGACAATCAATTGGTGCTGTTTGGCAGCGAAACCGAGATTGAAGCCATCACTCCCCCCTTAAAAGCCCAAGGGGGAATTTGTTTGCGCCTGCCCTTTGACCGGGCTTACCATACCCCCCTATTTGCTAGCGTGGCTGAGGCATTTCGGACTTTCTACGAGGCGTTGAATATTCGCCCTAGCAAAATTCCCCTGTATAGTTGTGCCACAGCCGAAATCTTTCCGTGCGAACCCGCCGCCATCCGCGCCCTTGCCACGCAGCAGTGGTCCAGCCGCGTCCGGTTTCGAGAAACCATTGAAACCCTGTATAGCAGAGGCTTTCGGATTTTTGTAGAAGTTGGACCGAGTAGCAACCTCACGGCGTTTACAAATGATATTCTGCGCGGGAAAGACGCCTTAGCCGTTGCCAGCAACAACCGCCGCCGACCGGGGTTAGAACAGTTGCAACATTTACTCGGTCGGTTATTTGCCAGCGGCGTCAATGTCAACCTCGATATCTGGTATCGCAACGCCGATACTCAGGTTAGCGCGACCCCCCCAGCAGCAACCCCCCTTAGCCTGAATATGCCCGCGATGCACTTATCGGAAACCTTGGTGCAAAACCTGCAAGATAAGCTGCATCCTCCCCAAGAACTTCCTAGCGAACCCGTTGCTTATAGCGGTCAAACAGCGGTCGTTTCTGCTTATTTTGACTTGATGCAAGACTTTTTAAAAAGTCAAGAACAGGTTTTCAGTCAGTTCTCGCCCCATCCTGCGACTGTCTGTTGTGCCTATCCCTTATTGGGCGAAATTCTCAGCCAAGATGAAAGTTATTTAGAGTGCGATCGCATCTTTAGCCTAGACCCAGATTGCTTTCTCGCCCATCATACCCTCGGCGGTCAGCCCTCCCAATGGCAACCCGACCTCTTGGCCTTACCCGTCCTTCCCTTCACTTTCAGTATGGAAATCATTGCTGAGGCGGCCCATTATCTCTTGGGCGGTCAATATACTGTGGTTAGCTTGCACAATCTGCGGGGCTATCGCTGGCTAACCTTAGATGAGGGAAACTTGCACCTGTGCATCCGCGCCCAACGCCAAGAACCTACCCCAGAAGGCGAAAGCGTCTGGGTTCGCCTGTTTCAACAGCAAACCGTTGGCCCAGAAACCGGACTGTTAGTCTTTGAAGGGGAGGTTCGCCTATCGCCGCAAGCCCTCTCCCCCCCACCTCCGCAGCCGTTTAGCTTAAACGCCCCCAAACGTCCCCGCCTCGCCGATGCCGACTTATACCAAACCGGCATGTTTCACGGCCCGCTATTACAAGGGGTCAAACACCTGCGACAATGGTCGGAAGAAGGGATAGAAGCCGATTTACAAGTGCTTCCAGTCGAGGAATTTTTCAGCGAAGCGAGGGTTCCTCAGTTTCAACTCGATCCTGGCTTACTCGATGCGGCCGGTCAATTAGTTGGATATTGGCTAACCGAACAATTCGGCCCGGATTTTAATTGTTTTCCTTTTCAAGTCAACGCCTTTTATCAATATGCGGCCCCCTTGCCTGCGGGAAGTCTTGTAGACTGTCGCGGTACGATTCGCTTTACTAGCCCGCAACAAATTGCCGCCGATTTTGAGTTACTCGATGCTACGGGTCAGGTTATCGCCCGCTTAGAACAGTGGCAAGACCGTTACTTTGCGATGCCAACGGCCTTTTCTGAGTGTCGGCTGCACCCGCAAACGGCGTATCTTTCGGAAGCTTGGATGCAAGCCGAAACGGGTTTAACCCTGCGGCGCATTCCGGCATTTGGCGACCATTTTCTAGATGAGGCGTGGGCTATCTGGCAGCGGGTTCTGGTTCACCTAATGCTGACGCCCACAGAACGGGAAACTTGGTATCGCTTCCCGCCGGGAAAGCGGCGCAAAGACTGGTTGCTAGGTCGCATTGCGGCTAAAGATGTGATTCGTCAATGGGCGGCCGAAGATTGGGGCGTTGTCCTGGCCCCCATCGATATTGAAATTGGCACCACGGATTTAGGCAAGCCCTTTGCAGAAATTCCTTTGCTCGATACGATTTTGCCCGATCTTTCGATTGCCCATACTCAAGGAGAGGCGATCGCTATTTTAGCCGCTGATGCCGAAAGCATTGGTCTGGATCTAGAACGATTGGATGTTCGTCGCGACTGGAGTTTGCTGCAAGGAGCGTTTAGCGAATCCGAACAAATATTGCTGCAAAGCCTCTCCACGGCGCAGCAAACGACCGCTCTGTTAACTTTTTGGTGTGCTAAGGAAGCCGCTGCCAAAGCGGCGGGTACGGGTTTGATGGGTGTGCCGCGTCGCTGGCAAGCGGTCTCTTATTCTGCGACCGAAAATCAGATGGAAATTGAGTTTGAGGGGTACAAATTTATCGTGCAATGGTGGCAAACCGCTACGCATCTGTTAGCAGTCTGCCAATCCCCTGTTCGCTCTTAATGGAGACAAACGGATGTCTGGGATACTTGCAAATCAGGTGGCTATTGTGACGGGTGGCGGCACGGGTATCGGTCGCGCCATTGTCCGACGACTCGCCCAGGAGGGCGCGGCGGTGGCGGTTTGCGGTCGCCATCGGCAGACTTTAGACCGCTGCGTTGAGGAACTGGTTGCCGAAAATTGGACGGCGAAAGCCTATTGTATGGATGTGCAAAACCGCAATGAAGTCGATACTGTGGTCGGTCGCGCGGCGATTGAACTGGGTTCTAGGGAGTCTCCCAAAATTGATATTGTGGTCAATAATGCCGCCGTAACGGGCTATACTCCGATCTCGAATTTGGTAGAGACGCTGTGGGAGGAGATTGTCGATACCAACCTCAATGGGCCGATGCGGGTAACGCGGGCGGCCCTGCGCTATATGCCGCACGGGGGGCGGATGATTAATATTGCCTCGGTTCTGGGCAAGCAGGGGGCGGCAGGCTATAGTGCCTATAGTGCCTCAAAACATGGTCTGCTGGGCTTAACGCGATCGCTAGCCCTTGAACTCAGTTCCCGCCAAATTACGGTCAATGCGGTCTGTCCGGGATGGGTTGAAACAGACCGCGCCGCCGATATTCTCAAACAGATTGCAGATGAGGCCCATCAATCTGCCGCCACAGTTCGACGAGGTTTGGTGAAGCGCATCCCCATCGGACGTTTTGTTCAGGCCAATGAAGTGGCCCAATTAGTGTTGTATCTCTGCCAAAAGGAAGCAGCGGCTGTCACCGGACAAGCGTTTTCTATTTGTGGCGGACAAACTTCTGCTTAACGACAATTCAAATAGCGTTCAAAATCGAGTTTTTCAGGGTGATTTGCTGAGAAACTCATCTGCTTTTTCTCTATTAATTGGCAAATCTATATGACACACTTTTCTTCTGTAATTCCTTTAGAAATTATTCCGTCGGATCGCGCTGCGGGTGCCGAAATTCGGGGAGTAAATTTGCTCGAACCGCTTTCACCAAACGTTCAAGAACAAATTGTTCAAGCCCTGGCGAATTACGGGGCGATTTTTTTTCGCGGTCAATCTTTGAACGAAGAACAACAATTAACCTTTACAAGAGCGTTTGGCGATACGATGGGACATCCTCTGGCTAAGGCCGAACATATGAGTTTTGGGGAGGGTTCTCAATCTGATGTTTATTACCTGAAAGATGAACCCGATTTAACCTATATTGGCAAAAATAAGTTGAAAGGGGCGGTGATGTGGCATACCGACTTGCAATATATGCCAGAACCCCAAGTTTATTCGGTGTTGTATGGGATCGAAATTCCGTCTAAAGGGGGCGATACGCTGTTTTCTAACTTGGTTGCTGCTTATGAGGCGTTAGATGAATCTTTAAAGCAGAGAATTGAACATTTGCAATGCGTGAATTGGATTTTGCGAACGATGCCGCCGGTGGTGCATCCTTTGGTGCGAATTCATCCGGTTTCTGGACGTAAGGCGCTTTATGTCAGTCCGACTTGTTCGCGTTCGATTGTCGATATGCCTCCCGGTCAAAGTAAATCTTTACTGCGGTATTTGATGCGCCATGTCACTCTCCCTCGCTTTGTCTGGCGTCATGTGTGGCAAGCGGGCGATCTGCTGATGTGGGATAATCGCCACACTCTCCATTGTCGAACGGCGTTCGATCTGTGCGAACGCCGAATGATGCGCCGCACCCAAACCGCTGGCGAACCTGTTATTCCTACCTAGAGAGGCTTCAGTAAGTTCACGTAATATAAAGTTTCTGAAAAGGGGTTGGCAATTTGCACCTCCGTGAAATAACTTATATTATGCGGTTGCCACTTTCTGGCAACTGAATTGTCAAAACCTTGATTTTACTGAGATTATTTCTCTGAAGCCAAGCCGGCGTTCAGGGATTGCCCGCATAAAAAGCGCCAAAAAGACCCCCAGAGCTTGTCTGTTTGGGGAGCGTTTTTGATGCCTGCTGATTGGGCATTGTGCAACTTAAGATACAAAAATTGATTTCCTGGTTAAAGCCAAGGTTGAATCAAACGCCCTTGTTCGGAGCCGCTCGTTTGTTGTTTTGCCCTGTTGAGACTGGTGACACCCTCTCCGCCTTCGCTAGATCGATCTAGGAAAAGACGGAGATATCGAACTTTTGGGCAGCTCAGACTTCAATGCTATGTTTCCACCCTAAAGATGGCCATTTTTTGCCCGAATTGATGTAGGGGAGCTAGCCTTCATGAACTTTACCTGTTTTTCCATCAGCCCAATTGAGCTGACTCATCCCGGCATTGCGATCGCCACCAGTCGCGCCGGGGGTGTCGGCGTGCTGGATGCGGAATTTTGCCGTCTAGAACAATTAGACGGTGCGTTGCACAATTGGGTTCAATTACTAGCCGCAATTCCCGAACAAGCCCCAGTCGGACTGCGGCTGCACATGAGCCAACTCACCTCCCATGCAACCTTACTCAAAGCCTTGCAAGGTCGTCCTCACTGGCTAATCTTAGCGGGCTGGAAAGGTCACTCCTTAGCCGGACTACCCGCCGACCCCCTGCGTCAATTGCTGCTAGAAATTATCCAAATCGAGCAAATTCGCCATCTCAAAACCCAAGATCTCCCCGTCCAAGGTTGCATTGCACGCGGTCATGAAAGCGGGGGATGGGCCGGCGAAGACTCCGCCTTCATTTTGACGCAAAAATTACTCAAAAGCGGCTTATCCCTGCCCATCTACGTGCAAGGCGGTATCGGCTTGCACGCGGCGGCAGCTTGTCGGGCGGTCGGGGCGGCAGGTGTCGTCCTCGACGACCAACTATGGCTCATGCCCGAATCGCCCTTACCCCGTGCTTGGCAAGCCCACCTGCAACACCTCAGCGGTCAAGAAACCAAAGTCTTAGGAGAACGATGGGGAGCCGCTTGTCGCTTCCTGTCTCGTCCCGGCTTTCAGGCTGTTGAGGCCTTGCAACACCTGTGCGATCGCATCGAAGCGTCCGGATCGACCCTGGCAGCCCAAACCTGGCGGCAACAGGCCTCACCCAGAATCGGTTGGGGTTCCCCCGACACCCACGTCTGGCCGATGGGACAAGCCATCGGACTGGCGGCGGGATATCGCGATCGCTATCCATCCACCGGACGCTTCATTCAAGCCCTACTTCGCACCAGCGCCGCCGACCTGCAAACCGCCGCCCAACTGCGTCCCCTCCAGGCTAATTCTCCCCTCGCCCAATCCCACAACACCCAATACCCCATTGTCCAAGGGCCAATGACCCGCGTCAGCGATACAGCGGCCTTTGCCCAAGCCGTTGCCCAAGGCGGCGGACTGCCCATGCTGGCACTCGCCCTCATGCCAGGAACCCAAGTCCGCACCCTGCTGCAACAAACCCAAGCCCTCCTCGGCCGCCAATCTTGGGGCATTGGGATTTTAGGGTTTGTCCCCCAAGCCCTGCGGGAAGAACAACTCGCCGCCGTCCTGGATGTGAAACCCCCCTTCGCCCTGATTGCTGGAGGGCGACCGGATCAAGCGGCCCGCCTCGAAGCCCAAGGCATTGCCACCTACATTCACGTTCCCACGCCCAACCTACTCAAACTCTTTTTGGAACAAGGAGCCAAACGCTTTGTCTTTGAGGGACGCGAATGTGGCGGTCACGTCGGGCCCTTGAGCAGTTTCACGCTCTGGGAAAGCACCATCGAGACCCTATTGCGGGAAGTTCCCGCTGCCCAGGCTTCAGAGATTCACGTCCTGTTTGCGGGCGGCATTCACGACGCCAACAGCGCCGCAATGGTCGGTGCAATGGCGACCCCGCTTGCCCAACGGGGGATGAAAATCGGCGTCTTGATGGGAACCGCCTACCTGTTCACCTCAGAAGCCGTCGCTTGCGGTGCCATCGTCAAAGAATTCCAGGAGACTTCCCTCGCCTGTCGGCAAACCATCAACCTAGAAACCGGCCCCGGACATGCCAGCCGCTGTGCGGTAACGCCCTTTGCCCAGGAGTTTTACCAAACGCGGCAGCAAATGATGGCTGCCAACCGTTCGCCAGAGGAAATCAAAAATACCCTGGAAGATTTAACCTTGGGACGCTTGCGCGTGGCCGCCAAAGGGTTAATTCGCCAAGACCGAGAAATTGTATCCGTTGAAGTTCAAGGACAGCGAACCCAAGGGATGTACATGATCGGTCAGGTGGCAACCCTGCGAAACACCACCAACACGATTGCTGCGTTACATCAGGAGGTTGCCCAACAGAGTACAGAACGTTTATTTACCCAGGCTCAAACCCTCAGACTGCAACCTGTAGAACCCCAATCTGCGCCCGCCGATATTGCCATTATTGGCATCGGGACGCTTTTGCCCCAAGCCCAATATCCCGAAACCTTTTGGCAAAATCTGCTCAATCAAGTGAATGCGATCGCCGAAATTCCTGCTTCCCGCTGGGACTGGCGACTGTACTACGACCGCGATCGCGCTGCCCGCGATAAGGTCTATTCCAAATGGGGCGGATTCCTGGAGGCGGTCGCCTTCGACCCCTTGAAATTCGGCATTCCCCCCAAATCGCTCAAATCCATCGAACCCCTGCAACTGCTGACCCTAGAAACCGTCCGCCGCGCCCTAGCGGATGCTGGGTACGAGTCCGGGGATTTCGATCGCGAGCAAACCTCCGTCATTTTGGGAGCAGGGGGTGGCATTGCCGAACTCGGCCAACACTATGCCATCCGTTCAGAGATTCCCCGCTTTGTCGATGCCCCGAACGCGCAAATCTGGGATCGCCTCCCCGAATGGACGGAAGAATCTTTCCCCGGCTTGCTGCTCAACGTGGCAGCCGGTCGGGTTGCCAACCGCTTCGACCTGGGCGGGTCTAACTTTACCGTAGATGCTGCGTGTGCCTCTTCCTTAGCCGCCCTGAATTTAGCGGTGAAGGAACTCGAAAGCGGGCGCAGCAACCTGGCGATCGCGGGCGGTATTGATACCGTGCAAAGCCCCTTTGCTTACTTATGTTTCAGCAAAACCCAAGCCCTCTCGCCCCAAGGTCAAGCCCGCCCCTTTGACGAAAACGCCGATGGGATCGTGATTAGCGAAGGTCTGGCAGTCGTCGTCCTCAAACGGTTAACCGATGCTCAACGGGATGGCGATCGCATCTACGCGACGATCAAAGCCGTAGAAGGATCGAGCGATGGCAAAGCCTTGGGCATGACCGCTCCCCTGAGCGCCGGACAGCAACGGGCCGTGAACCGAGCTTACCAAAAAGCGGGCTTTTCGCCCCGCTCCCTAGGCTTGTATGAAGCCCACGGCACCGGAACCGCTGCGGGCGATCGCGCCGAACTCGAAACGATTGTCACCGCCCTGACACAAGCCCAAGCCGCGCCCAAAACCTGCGCGATCGGCTCTGTTAAAAGCCTGATCGGCCACACCAAATGCACCGCCGGCGTTGCTGGACTGGTGAAAGCGGCCCTCGCCCTCTATCACCAAGTTTTACCCCCCCACGCCGGAGTCGAACAACCCCTGAGCGCGATCGCTGACCCGACTAGCCCCGTTTACCTGCTCAAACAACCGCGTCCCTGGTTCAACTCCGGTGGCGATCCGCGCCGTGCGGGGGTCAGTGCCTTTGGCTTTGGCGGCACCAACTTCCACGCCCTCCTGGAAGCCGCACCCGCTAGCATTCCTCCTGCGCCCCTCGGTGCCGAGGCTTGGCCGTGCGAGTTGCTCGTCTTTCAAGGCCCGCAAACCGCGATCGCCCAAGAGATCCGCCAACTCCTCTCGGCCCTGGCTGCTGGAGCAGAACCGCGCTTGCAAGACCTGGCTTACACCTGTGCCAAGCGCGCTGAAGACCGCTCAACATCCCCTGAACAAGAGGCTGTCAATCTCAGCTTGGTGGTTGCCGATCTTGCCCAATTGCAGACAGCCCTAACCCAAGTGCTAGAGCATTGGCAAACCGGGGCGACTTTACCCGACGAAATCCAACTCCGTCCGGCGATCGCCCATTCCCCCACCCTCGCCTTCCTCTTTCCCGGCCAAGGTTCCCAGTATCCCAATATGCTGCGCGAAATCTGCCTTTACTTCCGGGAAATGCGGCAAGCCGTTGAGTTGGCCGATGCTGAATTACAAGAGCAACAGTCCCACCCCCTCAGCCAATCCATTTATCCCCCCAGCGCCTACACCCCAGAGACCGAACAGGAACACAAGCAACAACTCACCCACACCGAGACCGCCCAACCCGCGATCGGAGCAGTGGAAATGGGCTTGATGAACCTGGTTCGCCGCTTGGGATTAACCCCCGCGATGATTTGCGGTCACAGCTATGGCGAGTATGCCGCCCTCCATTGTGCGGGCGTGCTGTCGCCTGGGGATTTTATCCGGCTGTCGGCGGCGCGGGGTCGCGTCATGGCTGCCGCCTGCGAGGCCTCCGAAGGGGCAATGGCTGCCGTGCAAGCCACCCGCGAGGAATTGCTCACCCGTCTGGATGGGGTGGATGGAGTGGCGATCGCCAATCATAACGCCCCCTGTCAAAGCGTAATTTCCGGCGACAAGCAGCGGGTGACGCAAGTGGTGGATAGCTTAAACGCGGCCGGCATTCTGGCGCGGATGTTGCCCGTGGCAGGGGCGTTTCACTCGGCGCTGGTGGCTTCTGCCCAAACCGCCCTCGCCGCCGCGATCGCCGAAGTCACCCTCCTCCCCCCGCAAGTCCCCGTTTACGCCAACGCCACCGCCCAACCCTACCCCGTTGATGCACCCGCCATTAGCGATCGCCTGACCGAACATTTAGTTCAACCCGTGAATTTTGTTGGGCAAATCAACGCTATGTACGAAGCCGGGGCGCGGGTTTTTGTAGAACTCGGCCCGAAAAGCGTACTCACCAACCTCGTCCGCTCAATTTTGGCGGAGAAAGAGTACGTCGCCGTGGCGGTAGACGGACAACGGGGCGGAGAATTGCGCGGCTTGCTGATGGCTCTTGGCACCTTAATGACGGCGGGAGTCAATTTACAACTGACTGCTTTATATGCAGGCCGCAATGTCCAATTTCTCGAACTCTCGCGCCTGGTGGAATTGACCCGCAAACCGCCGCTTTCCTCCAGTACCTGGCTGGTCGAGGGGGGCAGCATTCGCCAACCCTCGGAAACGGTTGGTTATACCGGAAAACTTCCCCCGCGAACCGCCGCCTCGCAACCCGCCCCGCCCCAAACCCCGCCGCCTCCTGTCTTTACTCGGAGAACTCAATCTATGGTTGTACCCCACTCCTCGCCAGAGATGAGACCGAAAAGCGATCCGTTTCGGAATCGCGCCCAGCCTCCCGTCTCTGGAGATGTTGCCCTGTCGGCTTACCTGTCGTACCAGGAAACGATGCGGCAATTTCTCGCCGTCCAAGAACAGGTGATGAAGCAGTTTCTGGGGGGCAGTCCCGCCCGCTTGCCCAAGGAACGCGAACCGATTTCGCTGTTGCAACTGAGCAATGGTAACGGCAATGGGCATTACTCGCCCCCAGTTGAGACTTCTCCCCCTGTGGAGTCGTTACCCGTGGCACCTGTTCCCCCTATGGAGGCGTTACCTGTAGCACCTGCACCCCAGATGGATGCAGCGATCGATCGCGCCAACCTAACGCGCCTGCTGGTGCAACTGGTGAGCGATCGCACGGGCTACCCAACGGAAATGTTGGGCTTAGATCGCGATATTGAAGCCGAACTGGGGATTGATTCAATTAAGCGGGTGGAAATTCTCGGCGCTTTGCAAAAACAACTCCCCGATGCGATCGCCACCCGCCTGCAAGGGGAGATGGAAAGCTTAACGCGCGTCAAATCGCTCAACCGCACCCTAGACCGACTGCTAGAACTGGCGATGACCGGGGAGGAACCCTGCCTGGGAAAGTCTGAGGTCAATGGCCTGGGAAAGCCACCCGCAGGGGTTGAATCTCTACCGCGCTACCGGATGCAAGCGCGACCGCAACCCCTGCCCCCCGGTCGGCTGACCTCCCTAGAGGGGCGCTTGGCGATCGCCGAAGATACGCTAGGGGTTGCGCCTTTAGTGGCAGCCCTTTTAGAACAGCACGGCGCTCAAACCGTCATTTTACCCCGCTCTTGGCTGGACTCTCCCGACCTACTGCGACAAGGATTAGACGGCCCGATTTGCGGAATTGTGCATCTGGCGGCCTTATCTGCGTCCCCCCAACCCCAAACCCTCGCTGAGTGGCAGCAATTAACTCAAATTGAGGTTAAAAGCCTCTTTCACCTGTTGCAAACTCACTCGCCGCAACGCCTCCTCGCCGCTTCCCGGTTAGGGGGAACGTTTGGTCGAGTCGGCGGGGAAGCGGGTTTAGCCTCTGGGGGGGGAAATGTGGGGTTGTTGAAAACCCTGAAAGCGGAATCGCCGGAGGTTCAAGTTAAGGCGGTGGATTTCGATCCGCGCTTATCGGCAGAAGAGATTGCCCAAGCCGTGGTTGAGGAGTTCCTCACCAACGGAGAGACGGTAGAGGTGGGTTATCCCGGCGGACAGCGGACGATTTTTCAAACGGTTTTAGCCCCCCGTTCTGCGGTCTGCGATCCTTTGCTGCCTGCGGCAGACTGGGTGGTGTTGCTGACCGGAGGTGCGAGGGGCATTACCGCAGAGGTGGCCAAGCGGTTTCTGGTTCCGGGAATGCGCCTGATTGTGGTGGGGCGATCGCCAGAACCTCCCCCAGAATCACCGGCTACCCTGGGAATTGAGGATATTCAGCAACTTCGCCAAATTCTCCTAACCCAGGCGCGTCAAGCGGGCCATTCTCCAACCCCCGTTCAGATTGAAACCCAGATTCAACAGGTGTGGCGCGATCGCGCGATTCGTCAAAACCTGCAAGCGTTGAGACAATTCACCCCAGTGGATTACCGCGCCGTAGATGTCACCCAGGAGGAGGCGTTTGGGGGACTGATTCAAGAGATTTATCGCCAGTACGGTCGTCTCGATGCTGCGATCCACGGGGCGGGAATTATTGAGGATAAGCTGATTGTTGATAAGCATCCCGATTCCTTCGATCGCGTGTTTAATACCAAGGCCGATAGCGCCTTTCTCCTCAGCCGCTATCTCCAGCCTGAATCGTTGAAACTCCTGGTCTTCTTTGGGTCTGTAGCCGGTCGCTATGGCAATCGCGGTCAGGGGGATTATGCCGCCGCCAATGAGGTGGTGAATCGCTTGGCCTGGCAGTTAAGCCACCGCTGGCCGACCGCGCGGGTGGTGGCGATTAACTGGGGGCCTTGGGATACGACGGGGATGGCTTCGGAAGCGGTGAAACAGCGGTTTCGCGAACGGGGCATTATCCCGATTTCCCTAAGTGCGGGCTGTCAATTTTTCTTAGAAGAGGTCTGCTTTGGCAGTCGCGAAGAGGTGGAGATTGTGGCGGGTGAAGGACCTTGGTCCGACTGGGAAGCCATTGCGGTGTCCCATCCGTTTGTTTTGTTGCCGGCCAAGCCGCACCTGCAAGCCAACCATCGTCTTGTCCTAGAGCATACGTTCAGTTTAGAGAGCGATCGCTATTTGGTCGATCATCAACTTGATGGCAAGCCGGTTCTCCCCGCTACTGCTGCGGTTGAATGGTTTGCCGAATTGGTACAAGCGGCCTGGCCGGAATGGACGGTTAGCGAGGTGCGCGACCTCAAAGTGTTGCGCGGTCTGGTCTTGCATTCGCCGGTAGGTCAGCGGGTGCGCTTCCAAGCCAAAGCCTCTAGTCATGCGGATGCGGAGTCGCTGTCAGTGGCGGTAGCCCTGGTTGACGAACTCACCGAACGTCCGTTTTATCAAGCCTCTGTGTTGCTGCATCCGATTCTCCAGCCAGCACCCCTGGGTTCGGCGTTTGAGTGCAGTGCGGCGACTGCTCTCGATCCGCAGACCGTCTACCGCGATTATCTGTTTCACGGTTCCTGCTTTCAACTGATTCAATCGATTGACCGAGTGGGTCCGGAAGGGATTGAAGCGTGGGTGACGCCGAGTTCGCCGCAGGTGTGGAAATCCAGCCCCCAGCACTGGCTATTCGATCCGGGTTTGCTAGATACGGCCCCCCAATTGGCGATCGCTTGGGCTAGAGTTCAACACAATACGACCCCCCTCCCCTCGCGCTTGGGTGCAGTGGTGCGCTATGGGGCCTCGCCCTTACCGGAAAGGCTAAAGGTTGTCCTGCGGGTGAAGGACTATCAACCCCACAGCCTGGTCTATGATGCTGACTTTCTCGATAGCAATGGTTACATTCGCTTTTCGCTACAAGATGTGGAAGGCACTTGCAACCCTCGCTTGAATCGTTTGGCTTCCTCCGTTTAAGGCAATTTCGCACGTACGGGAGAGCAAATCTATGCCTCATCTGACTTTAAGTTCAACTGGGAAACGTCTGACTTCTCTGGTGTGTGCGGTGGGGTTGAGTCTCAGCGGCACTGCTGCCGAGGCGCTCACTTTTACGTTCAATGCTGCACCGGGAACGCCGTCAAGTGTGGTGAATGGTTTCGCCGCTGCTGGGGATATCTGGTCTGCGGTATTGGCTGATGATGTGACGGTCAATATTAATATCAGTTTTACGAATTTGGGAGATGGAATTTTAGGCGGAACGGTCGCGCGTCGCTATCCGGTTTCCTATAATTTGGTACGGGCATTGATGTATGGCGATATTACCTCCATTGACGATTGGGTTGCTTTTAGCAATCTGTTGCCGGAACCCTATTTCAATATGTTGATTAATCAAACTTCAAATAGTCGAGGGGGTTCGCCAGAAATTCCTTATCTAGATATTAATGGCAGTAACAATAATACGCAGGTGCATTTAACCGGAGCCAATGCTAAGGCGTTGGGGCTAGCGGCTTATTTGCCGGTTAATCATGTGGATGCAACCATTCAATTTAGCAATCTGTTTAATTGGGATTTCGATCGCAGTAATGGTATCGATCCGTTGGCGTTTGATTTTATTGGAGTGGCTGCTCATGAAATTGGTCATGCCTTGGGGTTTGTTAGCGGCGTTGATTTGCTAGATAGTGTTGCAGGAATCCTTGGACCGATCTTACCCGATAACTTCTATCGGGCAACTGTTATGGATTTGTTTCGATTCTCCGAGGAAAGTGCAGCACGGAGTCGGCAAATTGGCGCGCCAGTTATCGATTTTACGGCTAGCCCAACGCCAAAATATTTTTCAATGAATGCCGGAAGAACCCTGCTTTCTCCTTTTTCAACCGGAACTTATTTAGGCGATGGCGAACAGGCAAGTCACTGGCAAGATAATTTAGGGATTGGGATGATGGACCCCACCATTGACTATGGGGAATTATTGCAAATTACGGCAAACGATCTGAAAGTATTTGATGTCATAGGTTGGGATTTGGTTGCGAATAATTCCAGCAGACGTTCGCCAGTCAATCTGGCTTTGGCGGCAAGTCCTTTCAAGTCCGAACCTGTACCAGAACCGAGCCTAGCACTAGGGTTGATGGCTTTGGGGTTGGGCTTTAGCATTGCTAATCGATTGAAAGGGAGGAGATATCGTTAAGGGCGATCGCGCGTTCTTTCAAAAGTACGGGGATACCCGATTCAACCGGATATAAATAATTTTGAGTTTCGCACAGCAAGCCTTGTTCTAAGGGCTGAATAATCGCGTCTCCTCCTCTATTCTTCACTTGATTGTGTTGGATTTTTACATTCAAATTTGCAATTAAATTTGAATCTGCCCAGCACAATGGATTGTGAGTTTCTGGGCAGACAAGAAACTTGAGAAAAAGGGCTGAATTTGACATTATTTTTCTGGGTTCATGCTAGACTTATTTATTCTAAATCAAACCCTAGAATCGAAGTATTAAATTTTCTAAAAAAATTCAATTTACCCTTGATAAATTGATTAAATTTTAGGCAAAATTATCAAAATTATTCAGCTCCTCCATTCAGAAAAATTCATGCCCAAAGTGCTTGCGAACGGAGTCACCCTTTCTTATCAACAAACTGGCAACGGATCGGATCTCGTCATGATTCATGGACTCGCAGCGAGTCGAGCATTTTGGTATCCCTTAATCGCCCAGCAACTCGAACAGAAATTTCGCGTCACCTTTTACGATTTGCGAGGTCACGGCTATAGCGAGATGCCTGCGGCTGGCTATACATCCCAAGACATGGCATTAGACCTTCACGAACTCCTCAATCACCTCCAGATTCACCGAGCCTTGTTAGTCGGTCATAGCTTTGGGGGCGTTATCGCCTTACAGTATGCCTTGCAGCATCCCGAACGCGTTTCTAGCTTAGTCGTCGCCGATAGTCGCATCTCTTGTTTGCAACCCGTACAACGCCTCAAAGACACCGATTACCTCAGCGAATTAGAAGCCGCCATTTTAGCCGCATCCCCCGATATTGATTGGGAAAACGAAACCCAAATTGGTCTGCGATTTTTAGAAGAAATTGCCAAAGAACGCTGGCAATCTTTACGCCGGGAGAGCCGCTACGGGTATATTCCCTTTGGCGGAAGCGGTGGCGGAACGCGGGCGGCCCAAAAATGGTTGAACTTACTCAACACCACCACAGCCCGCCAAGACCTTCAAAATACGGCGGGGTTAAGCATCGAGAAGATTCGCCACCTCAGCGTCCCCCTTGTGGCAGTCTATGGAGCGCGATCGCGCTGTCTGCCCACCTGCCAAGCCCTGACCCAAATCTTACCCACCTGTCAAACCCACCTGATTCCCGATAGCAGCCACTTTTACCCCGTCACCCAAGCTGCCACCTTTGCCCGCATCCTCACCCATCCGGAAGTACAACCTTTATGAAAATCGACGATCGCCCAGTCACTCGCCTAGAACCCTCTTCTGGCTTGCGGAGAGAGAATTTTACCCGAATTTCCAAAAACGGCTTTGGCGATCGCTACAACGGCATCTCCCACTCCATGTCCTACTTTCAGGGCAAACTCTATGTCGGCACCTCTCGCTGCAATCTGCAAATGATTGCCGTCAATAACCCCCCTTCCACCGCCGTCTGGCCCGTGAAATGCCCGGAAAACGTCTATCAACTCGATCGTCGGGCGCAAATTTGGTGCTACGACCCCACCAACCCCACAGGAGGCTGGACAAACGCCTACACCGCCCCGTGGGTGACGGGTAGCGACGGCACCGAAGTTCCCCAAGATATGGGCTACCGGGGTCAAGCCATCTTTCAAGGCACCAGCGACAGCGCCCCCACCCTTTACGTCTGTACCTGGTCCCCCTCCAAAGGACCGGCCCCGCAACTCCTGCGTTCGGAAGAGGGTCTGCACTTTGAACGAGTGGGGGCTTTAGGTTCTGGCGATCGCAGCTTCAACACCTTCCGCACCCTCTACCCCTTCAAAGGACGCCTCTTTACCGCCCCTACCGGACGTACCAAGGGCTACGGACAAGCCGACGACTGCATGGCCGAGGCCACCGTCTATGTCACCTGCGACCCCCTCACCCAACCTTGGCAAGCCGCCAGCCCCCCCAGCTTTAACGACCCCACCAACCTCACCGCCTTTGAAATGGTGGAATTTAACGACCACCTCTACGTCGGTACGGTGAACGCTACCAGCGGCTATCAAATTTGGAAAACCAAAGCCGAAGGCGATCCGCCCTACCAATGGACGCAAGTTTTAGCAAGCGGGGCCTACCGGGGCAACCTCAACGAAATGCCCGTCAGCATGACCGTCTTTAACAACGCCCTCTACATTGGCAGCGGCATCCAAAATGGCGGGTATGACAAGGTGTACCATATTGGGCCCGCCGGAGCCGAACTGATTCGCATTTATCCAGACGACACTTGGGATCTCATTGTCGGCGAAGCCCGCTTAACTCCCCACGGCTACAAATATCCCCTCAGCGATATTGGCCCCGGTTTTGACTCGCTGTTTAACGCTCACTTTTGGCGCAGCGTCGTTTATGACGGCTGGTTGTATCTTTCTACCTATAACTGGAGTATCTTTTTACCCTATCTCAGCCAGCAAAATTGGTCTAACACCTTCAAAAAGCGGATTCAAAAACTCGGAATTCACAACATCGTGCAAAAGTGGGGCGGCTGCGACCTCTGGCGGACTCAAGATGGCGTGCGCTGGTTGCCTGTCTCGCGCAATGGCTTAGATAATCCCTATAACTACGGCATTCGGACGATGGTTCCGACTCCCCACGGCTTATTTTTAGGCACCGCCAACACCTTTGGCCCAGAAGTCTGTTTGCGGGTTTCCTCTGGCGAGTGGACTTACGCCCCGAACCCCTCTAGCGGTACGGAGGTTTGGTTAGGCGTTCCTCCCCAACAAACCCCGGTGGTGGTTAAAGCCGAAGAACCCAGTCAAACGGTAACGGAACTCAAGGAAAAATATGACGTGCGGATGTACGAACCGCTTGTGGATGAGTATTACGACTACAGCGACTTTTATAGCTGGGGGTATTGGGATGCTCAAACCCAGACGCAAAAGGAAGCCTGCTTAAACATGATGGAGTTGCTGATTTCCCTGATTCCAGAAAAGCAGGGCAATATTATTGATGTGGCTTGCGGTAAAGGAGCCACCAGTCGATGCTTGCTGAAGTATTATCCGCCCTCGGCAATTACGGGGATTGATATTTCGGATAAGTTGATGGATACCTGCCGCCAGAATGCGCCCGGTTGTGAGTTTGTGGTGATGGATGCTACGCGGATGGATTTTGCCGATGCTTCTTGCGACAATATGATCTGCGTTGATGGGGCGGGGTTATTTGACACGCGAGAACGCTTTCTGCACGAGGCGTTTCGGGTGTTGAAACCGGGGGGACGGCTGATTTTGTCGGATCGGTTGATTTCTAAGGCGGCTGTTAAGCGGCTGCGGTCTATTAATTGGGAAAATTATGTTCGAGATTTAAAAGAATATGACACGCTCTACCAGCGGGCGGGGTTTGAAAATGTGCAAATCTATGATGTAACGCCGGAATGTTTGGGTGGGTATACCGATCGCTTTTCTGATTTTATCTGTCGTAAGTTTACAACTCAGGCGATCGATCGCGATACGTTCAATAATTTTATGAGTTTTATTCTGTCGCGAACCATCATTATCCGCTACTACGTGTTTGTCTCGGCCCAGAAGCCAGTTTGAGTTAAAGTCATTCTAGGGGTTGATGCCAAGTTGTGAATGTCTCGGTTTTCTGGAGAAAGCAAGCATTCAGGTTAAGTTGATGAAGTGGTATCCGATCAAACTGACGGCGGCGGTTCGAGAATATGCTTTTGCCCAAAGAGCGATCGCCGATCGTTTAGGGAAAAAGGATGTACCCCCAACGGGAAAAATTGCCGAAACCTGGGAAATTAGCGGGTACAAAGAAGCAATGGGTACCGTAACCAATGGCGCTTTAGCGGGTCAAACGCTGCAACAATTGACAGAAACGCATCCAGATGAACTGGTGGGTGAGGGGTGGCGCGGGCCGCATTTTCCGTTACTCCAAAAGTTTATTGATGCTACCGGCATGTTACCGGTACATCTCCACGCGGATGATGAAACTGCCAAACGCCTGCATAATGCCCCCAATGGTAAAACGGAAGCTTGGCATATTTTGTGGGCTGCGCCCGACGCCACAGTCTTAGCTGGACTTAAATCGGACTTTAGCAGAGAAGAACTCTTTGAAGCGTTTGTTCAACAAGATTACGACGCGGTGATGCTGCGCCATCCCATCCAAGCCGGGGATACGATTTATGTCCCTGGTTGTATTATTCACGCCTTTGGGCCTGATGCGCTGGTGTTCGAGATTCAACAAACTTCAGATTTAGGTCAATTCGTCTCGCCGACCAATCTATACGGAGAACCGTTGGATGAAGAGAAATGGCATTCTAATATTAATGCCACCCTAGACGAGTTGAAAAATCACTACCATCCTCGTCCTCATGCGGGATTGGAGTTACAGGTGGGTGAAAATAGCCGGATCGTGGGTTGTGCGGGGCCCTACTTCGTTTTAGAACGCTGGAGGTTAAAAGAAAACTATCTCGATCCGGCCCATCCCCATCGCTGTACAACGCTGTCTAATGTGGGCGATCCGGTGACGCTGAATTTTGATGGGGGAAGCGATCGCTTAGAACGCGCCCAGTCTTGCATTCTACCGGCGGCAATTGGTGAGGTAGAAATTGTGCCAGATTCCGAAGCGAGTTTAGTGGCTTGCTATGTCCCCGATTTAGCGCAAGATATCATTGAACCGCTACGACAGGCGGGATATCGCGATCGCCAAATTCAAGAACTCGGTGATGTGCAATTGTAGGGAAGGCGATCGCCATGTTTAAAGTCAGATTAATCAGTTTGGGGGCTTGCTTGCTGTTAGCCGGGTGTCAGCCTCCCCAGTCTCAAGTTTCCCCAGACGTGGCAAATGTGAATCGCACGCAAGGGACGCAGATTGTGGCGTTTGGCGATAGCATTACCGCAGGGGCGGGGGTGGGACAACAGGCGGCTTACCCCAGGCTTCTCAGCGAAATTCTCAATGTACCCGTAGTGAACCGAGGCAGAGGGGGAGATACAACGGCGATCGCCCTGCAACGCTTGCGGGAACAGTCCCTACAAGCCGATCCTTGGTTAGTTATTGTGGGCTTAGGGGGAAATGATTTTCTCCAAGGGGTACCGCTAGCCCAAACGGAAGAGAATCTTAGACAAATTGCGATCGCCCTCCAACAACAGGGGGCGATTGTTGTCATTTTGGGGATGAATGTTGAACCGTTTAATGGCGAGTACAAGCAACTCTACCAACGGGTAGCCAATGACACCCAAGCTTATTTAATTCCGGGGGTTTTAGAAGGTTTAAACGACCCCCGCTATCTGTTTGATGAAATTCATCCCAACTCCGCCGGACACCAAGTTTTAGCCAACCGCATCGCTGAAGGCTTAAAACCTCTCTTAGAACGCCCTGATTTACCCCCCAACTCGCCATCCCCAACCCCTTGATTAACGGTCAAAACTCTCAAAAACCCGATATCTTTGTAGGTTTTGCAAGACAAAAAGGTGAACCTATTGAATTGGGCTGCAACTGTGCTATTGTTAAATGCAATTCAGTTCTGGTGGGGAACAGCCATCAGGCGTAAGGGGGAAAGAGCAGTGCAAATCTGCCGCTGTCCCGCAGTTGTGAGGAGAGGCGCAACTCTCCGAGTCAAGAATGTCCGCCGATTGGTCAACCCGTGATGCGTAAAGCCCCCGTGCTTTAACCGGGGGATATAAGCGGATAGCTGAATTGATTCAGCCATGATGGGGGTCATTGATATAGTCCAATATCTTTTGAGTGCTAACCTTTTCGGTCGTGTCAAACAGATAAGAATGAGTCCAGAGGCTCGGAAGTTTTAGCAACTCAGGAAACTCTTGTCTAAGAATTCGAGATGAACGCCCCTTAAATGCTTTAACTATCTGAGCAATGGAATGGTGCGGATCGTATTCCACTAATAAATAAACATGATCTGAAGCGACCTCCAACGATTTGATGAACCACTTTTTATCTTGAGCGACAGAATGCAAAACATCAATGCAGCGAAGCTTCAGTGATTCATTATCTGCAAACACCTTTTTGCGCCTGCATGGTATCCAAATCAGGTGAACCGTTGCTAGCCCAACTGCGCGATCGTAATGCCTGTAGCTCGTTTTCATGTAGATAAATTGTACTCATCTACAGATAATGCTATCATCTTTGTGATGAAAACCCTGAAGTTTAAGCTCTATAACGTCTCAGAACGAGAATTGCTTAACCCTTCCCTAATCCTGATATATCACTGAATTGAGACCCCTTATGCTCAAATACTACCTGAATCGCTCTGGACAGATCCCAACAGCGGCTCATCCATTTGTAAAACCCGAGTCTTTTCATCAACTTAAGCCACTCGATACGCTCAAAAAAGCTGACTTTGTTTTAACTCCATATATCAAGAGCAGCAACTTACGGGCAACTTACCAAGTTCTCAATACCGTCGTCCCTTATGTGCTCTTGTGGATTGCGGCTGTGAAAATAACATCTATTTCTTGGTGGTTTCTCCCCCCTATCATTGTGCTACTCGTTCTCTTTTCACTTCGCTGTTTTTCTTTGATGCATGACTGCGGACACAATTCTCTATTTCGGTCAAAACGAGCGAACCGGATTATGGGGTTCTTGCTAGGTGTAATCAACGCAATTCCCCAATATGGGTGGTCAAGAGATCATGCCTACCATCACAAAACCAATGGCGACTGGGAGCGATATCGGGGTGTTGCAGATTTCTTATCTACCGAGGAGTTTTCTCAGCTCGATCCGTTCAATCAAAGACTATATGAACTCCTGCGACATCCATTAATGGCGATTCCTGGTGGTTTTTTCTATCTTGTCATCAAACCCAGAGTCATTTTGCTCGCGGGAGTTTATGATTTTATCCATCATATATTTAGTGATTGGAAAAACAGTTCGGAGTTTAACTTAGCCCAAACGATATCTACTCACTCGTCCAAGCATTGGCAGTCAGCAGCCGAATTTTGGGATCTCCTGTTGAACAATATTTGTGTGGTTGGGAGCTGGATTTTTTTAAGTCATTTATGGGGAGTTGGTCTGTTTTGGGGGATTTACTCCATCACCCTCAGTTGTTCTGCGACGATTTTCATCTGGGTCTTCTTTGTACAACATATTTTTGAGGATGCTTATGCTCACAAAACATCAGGATGGAACTATGTTTTGGGAGCAGTTAAGGGCAGCAGTTACTTAGAGCTACCAATTGTTCTCAGATGGTTTACCGCAGATATCGGCTATCACAATATTCATCATCTCTGTGAAAGAATTCCCAATTACCATCTCGCAGCTTGTCATCATAAAAATAGTCATCTGCTCTCGGAGGTTAAAACCCTCCGAATTGGAGATTTGCTGAACTGTTCCCAATTTCTTCTATGGGATGCAGATTCCGACTGTTTAGTGTCGATCTCATCCTTCCGACAAGCAGCCGGGACAATAGCGAATCCAGCATCGAATAGTGCGATCGGTGCAATAGCTGAAAGTCTTGAAGACAAACATATGAAAGATTGAGGTTCAATGTTCAGGAGATGGTGCGTTAGGAGAGAAACTGATGCTGGCGATCGCGTTTTCGCAAATTATGCCAATCGTCCAAACGAACCGCAGAATCTCAAATGGTCGCTGCTCGAAAACGATCGCAATCGTCAGTTATTTGCACATTACCAGCAACTCATCGCTTTGCGAACACAAAATCCGGCTTTGCAGACGGGCAAAATTGAGTTTTTCCACGAAAATCCCGAAAGTCGCGTTTTTGCCTATACCTGTTGGAATGAGGAAGGCTCGCGAGTGGTGGTAGTGGCGAACTTTTTCGATCGGTTTTTAGCCGGGTACGCCGTTGACGATTTTCCGGCAGATGGTACCTGGAGAGAATGGACGAGAGGCGATCGCTCACCTGAATGCGATCGCCAACTCCTCCTCGACTTGGGCGAGTATGAGGCTCAAGTTTTCTCGTTCCAGGAAACTTAAGTGTAATTGAGGAACGTCACGCGATCGCGCCCGTGCATTTTAGATAAATAAAGGGCGCGAGCGGCAGTATCAATCAATACATTAATATCCGTATTCCGGTCGGGAAAAATGCTAGCCACGCCAAAACTGAGGGTGAGAAGGGGCGATCGCACCAGGGAGGAGGAGTGAGCAATTCCCAACTGCTGAATCTGGGCGCGCAGGGCTTCCGCCAGTTGGATCGCTTGCGGCTCGTCCAAATTCGGGAGCGCGATCGCAAACTCTTCGCCCCCATAGCGAGCAACCAAGGACTCTGCCAAATTAACGCAATGGTCGATTGCCACCGCCACTCGTTGCAGACAAGTATCCCCGGCGGAGAAGCCATAGGTATCGTTATAGGCTCTAAAACAGTCAATATCTGCCAAAATCAGCGATAGAGGTTGACTGCGCTGTTCGGCCTGCTGCCAAGCCTGTTTCAGATAATGATGAAAATAACGACGATTGGCAAGTTGGGTCAACTCATCCTGATTTCCCGGTTGGGGTTCGGGGGAACCATCGCCCAGCCACGGTTCAGACACTCCCAAAAAGCGATTTTCTGATGGAGCTGGTTCGCGAGCGCCTTGCAGATTCCGAAAATAAAGGCGATACAATTCGCAACTCGGTGTCGCCAAATCGCCCTCTAGAGAAATCAGCCCCAAGCTATCGAGTTTATACGCCAAGACTGGCTCTAATTCCACAGGGCGCTCGGCAGAAATGGTCTGTTTTAAGGCATTTTCTAACGGGGGTTCTGCTTGCAAGATTAAGCGTAAATGCAACAGATGATCGCGATAAATTCCCGATGCGGTAGGAGCCTGTTCGAGGAGTTGCTTGAGGCTAATCTCTTGGCGATGCAGATGGAAGAATGCCAGTTGAATCAGATAGGGATGTCCTCCCAACAATGCCATTAATCGTTTAGTTTTGCCGCTATCCGTCCACTCAATTTGATAGCGCCGCGCCAACTCGTCCGTTTGCTCTGGGGTAAAGGGTGGCAGTTTTAACGGAAAACCAATGTTAAACGGCGACTGATTCAGCCGTAGCGGGATATAAACTTCGGTAGAATAGGCTACAACTAAACGTAACTTTTGCCAAATTTCTAGGGTTTTGCCCTGCTCGTACCAGACGCGCAACATGGGGAGAAAATCCCGCGCAATTTCAGGATATTCAAAGATGCGATTGACCTCATTGAGCAGCAAGACCAGGGGGGCGTTCAAATGGGTCAGAATGTAGCTTTGAAAGTAAATTGTACAACTGACTTTGCTGCCAATTTCGGTTTTCCAGTAACGGTCTAGTTGGGGTTCTAAACCGAGTTCTAAGCTGACATTGGCACTAAACCAACGCAGAAAGCGATCCAGACTGCTAAAGGCCTGGTTATCGGCTTGTTGCAAGTCAATGGTAACGGTTCGGTAATTCAACGAATTGGCGTAGGCTCCGATTCTCAATAATAGGGAGCTTTTGCCCATTTTTCGCGGTGCTTTGATCCGAATCACATTTCCAGGTTTGGCAATTTCTTCGTAGGCGAGTTCTTCGAGGGGAGGCCTGGGAATATAAAAGGGGGAATCTAAGGCGATAGGACCGCTGGGAAATTCTGGAATGGCGATCGCAGACGACTGTTGAGCATCTTCAATCAGTTGTTTTTGCGCCTGCGAAAGGCGACGCGGTTCAAGGATCGAACGGAAGTTCGGTTTGGTAATCGGTTCTCCCCAAATCGAACTGAGATATGACCACAGTTCAGCGGCAGTCCGGCGCAAATATTCTTCGGTATAATTGGCTTCCCCTGCCATAATGGCATAGGTTTTGCCTTCCCAGGCTTGCCGTAACAGCCATTCTTGGAGCTTTGTTAGGGGCTTGGACTGGCTTGCGTTAAATATTTGTACCACTTCATCAATGGTCATTGAGATCTATCAAAACGAGGACGACTAAAACGATGTGTTTCAATTAAAACCGAGAAAAACCTTACTTGGAAGGAAAATCTGTAACTTTTTATCGGATTATTGCTGCGATTTTTTTGAAAATTAGTTACTTTTTGGGGATTGACACGAATTATGCACAATTTTTCCCAGGTTAACCCCTATTTTAAGTTGAAGCCTTATCAAGATTAGGCTGGCACAATAGGGGAAATTGCGAAAAATCCTCCTATTTACCAGCAACTTCTATGGCTTAAGACGGTAAAAGTGAGTCGTTTTACAGAAAAATCGCAATTAACTTGGGACATTGGCGCGATCGCGATCGGGATACAAAAGTTACGATCGAGAATTTCAGCCAGAGCGATCTTTACAACTGTTCGCTCTACGGGAATCGCGTCTCTCGTAAAGTAGAAAGATTAGAGCGATCGCGAACCTCGGCTAATGCGGACTATCCTCAATCTAAACCCGATGCTACCAGCACAGAGGCAACCTTTTTGTGAAAAGAAGTTGCAGTACCCATTGAGTCAGCATTTAAACTGACAGTATGTAGAAACTCAAGCCCCATTTACAACCTTTGCAGGCATTTCGCCGCTCGCCAATCAATCGATTGAGCCACCTCTCAAAGAAGTGGTTCAACGCTCCTCCTAATGCGCTGCATTGGGTAGCCTGCCAGTCATAAATGGGATGAGTGCTTTCGGCTAATTCCTAATGCAATCCCGTCCTTCATTAACTTAACGCATGTGACCCTCGCGGAAGACCCCATGATCTCTGTGCAAATCGGAATCGATTCTGAAGATATTTTGATTGTCGATGACACGCCAGAAAATTTGCGCTTGCTCTCTACCATGCTAACCAAGCAAGGCTATCACGTTCGCAAAGCCCTCAGCGGTCCAATGGCTCTCACCGCCGTGCAAGCTGCCCAACCTCGCCTGATTTTGCTCGATATTATGATGCCCCATGTGAATGGTTATGAAGTTTGCCAGCAGTTAAAAGCCGATCCAAAAACCGCAGAAATTCCCGTGATTTTTTTAAGCGCCCTCAATGACACCTTCGATAAGGTAAAGGCGTTTGAGGTTGGAGGAGCCGATTACATCACCAAACCGTTTCAGTTTGAAGAGGTGCTAGCTCGCGTTCGCAATCAATTGGCGTTGAGAGCTGCAACGCTGCAAAATCAACTTTTAAACGCTCAGTTAGAAGCCCGCGTTAGAGAACGCACCCATCAACTCGAAAAGATGAATCAGGATTTGCAGCGAGAAGTTAACCAACGCCAAATCTTGCAAGAACAGTTATTGAAAATGGCACTGCATGACGCGCTGACGGGGCTGCCAAACCGCGTGTTATTGATGCAACGCTTAGAAGAAGCACTCGCCCGCATGAAAGCCGAACAGGAGTTTCAGTTTGCGGTGTTGTTTCTAGATTGCGATCGCTTTAAGGTCGTGAATGATTCCCTCGGACATCTAGTCGGCGATGAGATCTTAATGGCCTTGGCGCGTCGTTTAGAGCAAGTTTTAACGCCGGAACACCTCATTGCTCGTCTGGGGGGTGACGAATTTGCCATTCTGCTTAATGATATTACGGGTTTAATCGATGCGACTCAAGTGGCGAGCCACATTCTGCAAGAGTTGACGCGACCTTTTGAATTACCCCAACGGGAAATTTTTCTCAATGCTAGTATTGGCATTACCCTGGCTAACCCTAGCTACGATAAACCCGAACATATTTTGCGCGATGCGGATACGGCAATGTATCGAGCCAAACTGTTGGGTAAAGGGCAGTACCATGTCTTCGATCCGACTCTTCACGATGCGGCGCTCAAGGTTTTACAGCTAGAAACCGATTTGCGGCGATCGCTCGAACGCCAAGAACTCTGCTTGCACTATCAACCGATTATTTCTTTAAAGACGGGGAAAGTGGTGGGGTTTGAGGCTTTGGTGCGTTGGTTGCACCCCCAACAGGGCTTAATTTCACCGATGGCGTTTATTCCCATTGCGGAAGAAACGGGGTTTATTCGAGAAATTGATTTATGGGGCTTGCAGGAAGCGTGCAGACAGCTTAAACAATGGCAGGCTCAGTTTGCTCAAAATCACGATGAGTATTTGCGCTGCGATCCGCAACAGTTGACGGTGAGCGTCAATTTGTCGGCGCGTTTGTTTGCAGATGCCAATCTTGTCTGGGAAATCGATCGGGTGCTGGATGCAACTCAGATGAATCCCCAGAATTTGAAGTTAGAAATTACAGAAAGCGCCATTATGAATCATCCGCAAGCGGCGAAGGAGATTATGGAGAAATTGCGCGATCGCCAAATTCAACTCTGCATTGATGATTTTGGCACGGGATACTCTTCTTTAAGCTATCTCCACCACTTTCCGGTTGATACGCTGAAAATCGATCGCTCTTTTGTCAGCCGCCTCACAAGTTCGCCCCATAACCTGGGTTTGGTGCCCACTATTATTAAGATTGCCCAAACCATGAACTTGAGAGCGATCGCAGAAGGCATTGAAACTGCCGAACAACTCTTTCAACTTCAGCAACTCAACTGTGAATTGGGTCAAGGTTACTTCTTTTCTCGACCGCTGGAAAGCCAGCAAGCCACAATTTTTTTAACAACTCCCGCTGTTTAAATCGCCCTTTGAAATGATTGCAACTTCTATGACCGTGACACCCGCTACTCATTCCGCAGATATCTTGATTGTTGATGATATGCCCGATAACATTCGTTTTTTATCGTCTTTGTTAATCGAGCAAGGTTATCGCGTTCGCAAAGCGATTAATGGCAAAATGGCTCTGACTGCTATTCAAACCATTCAGCCTGACTTAATTTTACTCGATATTAATCTTCCCGATATGAATGGCTATGAGGTGTGTGAATCGCTGAAACAAGACGAGCAGACTCAATCTATTCCTATTATCTTTTTGAGCGCGCTCAATGAGGCTTTGGATAAGGTTAAAGCATTCCAAGTCGGCGGTGTAGATTATATCACAAAACCCTTTCAATTGGAAGAGATTTTAGTAAGGGTTAAACATCATTTAATGCTAAAAACGCTGCAAAATCAATTACAACATCAAAATCAAGAATTGCAAACAACTTTAGGTGAATTGAGGAAAACTCAAGCGCAGTTACTCCAAAAACAAAAGATGTTGAGTTTAGGACAACTCGCATCAGGAATGGCTCATGAAATTAATAATTCAGTTGGCTTTATTTCTAGTAATTTAAAGCCTGCAAAGCAGTACATTCAAGATTTACTAGAATTGATTGAACTTTATCAACAGGAGTATCCTTACCCCAGCGACACCATTCAAGCGTTTATGGAGGAGATTAACTTAGATTTTCTTGAAGAGGATGTGAATCAATTAATCGGTTCAATGCAAACTGGAACTGAAAGAATTCAGGCGGTTATCTTGGCATTGCGAATCTTTTCTCGCTTAAACGAATCGGAAATTAAATCAGTAGATATTCACGAAGGAATTAAAAGCGTCCTCGTGCTTTTACAAAGTCGCTTGTATCCCGAAAACAAACCGCCGATTAGGGTTGTGGAAACTTACAATAAATTGCCCTTAGTCACCTGTTATGCTAGTCAAATAAATCAGGTTATTTTTAATCTTTTGAATAATGCCATTGATGCCATTGAAGCCGCGAGGGATCGCTTGCAGGCTGCATCAGAAGCACCCACAATTTGGATAACAACAACTTGGGAAAATCCAGACTTGGTGACTATCAAAATTCAAGATAACGGCATTGGAATTCCTGAAACGATGCAGTCTCGCCTCTTCGATCCATTCTTTACAACCAAAGCGGTTGGTAAAGGAACAGGTTTAAGCTTGCTAACCAGCTATCAAATTATTGTCGAAAAACATCAAGGTCAATTAATCTGTGTTTCTGCACCCCATCAAGGCGCTGAATTTAAGATTGAACTTCCCCTCAAACTAACAACTACCTAATTTTTTGAACATGACATTGAGTAGTGCGATCGCCCTTTTTGGTGCAATGGTTATTCTAGCATTGGTTCCGAGTATCAGCGTGTTAACTGTTTCTACCCGATCGGCAACATTTGGGTTTATTCAGGGTGCTTTTACTACTCTAGGAATTGTCTGCGGCGATGTTGTATTCATTCTAATTGCTATCTGGGGATTGTCGTTTCTGGCAGAGACAATGGGAAATTTATTTTTCCTAATTCGCTATTTGGGCGGTGCGTATCTTATCCTTTTAGGGATAGGATTATATCGCTCAAAACCTGAGAAAGTAGAAACCCAAACCATCGGAAAATCGTCTTGGCTAGCGAGTTTTTTGACAGGACTCTCCATTACCTTAGCCGATCAAAAAGCCACCTTATTTTACTTAGGCTTTTTTCCCGCTTTTCTCGATTTGTCGCAAATTACCCCCTTGGATACCGCAATCGTTATCGCGATCGCCGCGACTGCCGTCGGAGGCGTTAAACTCAGTTATGCGTTCATGGCAAATCAAGCTAGAGTGCTGATGAGTGCAAATATCCGTAAAGGCCTTAATCAAGTCGCCGGGTGCATTACCCTTGCAGTTGGCGTATTTTTACTTGTTAAATCCTAAAGCCACTTTAAACTTTAACTGTGGGTTCAGCCGTAGGTTGGGTTAGCGTTAGCGTAACCCAACATTAGCAAGGATTGTGTTGGGTTTCGTGCCTCAACCCAACCTACGCGACTTAAACCTTGGCTGTGGGTTCAGCCGTAGGTTGGGTTAGCGTTAGCGTAACCCAACATTAGCAAGGATTGTGTTGGGTTTCGTACCTCAACTTTAAACTTTGGCTGCGGCTGAACCCAACCGACTCGACTGCCTTCTTCCCCATCCTTCCCCAACCCCCAACTCCTAATTCCCAACTCCCTCTTCTGAGTTGGGTTTCGTACCTCAACCCAACCTACGCGACTTAGACTTTGGCTGTGGCTGAACCCAACCGACTCGACTGCCTTCTTCCCCATCCTTCCCCAACCCCCAACTCCTAATTCCCAACTCCCTCTTCTGAGTTGGGTTTCGTGCCTCAACCCAACCTACGCGACTTAGACTTTGGCTGTGGGTTCAGTCGTCGCCGAACTGGGAATAATATAAATCAAACCCGAAATCAGGGTTAGCGCCACCGCCAGCCAAAAGGCACCCTTCGCCACAACTTCCCATTGCGCGCCTAGGGGTGCAATCAGCAGAGAAACCGCTAAAATTTGACTCACCGTTTTCAGCTTTCCCCACAGATTAGCGCCAGAAATCTGAGTTTGGTTCACCCGCCATCCCGCGATCGCCAACTCCCGTGCCAAAATTAAAAACACCCCCCACGCCGGAACCACTCCCCACTCAATCAGCGACATCAACGGCGCTAACACCAGAAACTTATCCACCAACGGATCGAGAAACTTACCCAAATCCGTGACTTGATTGAGTTTGCGTGCCAAATACCCATCCAACCAATCCGTTCCCGCCGCCAGCAAAAACACCGCCAAACACACCCAGCGACTCGTGAGGGTAGGATGCGCCAACCCATATAACAGAACGGGAACGCCAAGCAATCGAGACAGAGTAATCCAAGTGGGTAAATTCATGATTTACGGGTAAGTCCTAACCTGACGGTATAGGGTTCCTCTAAGGTTTGCACAGACCCTTCGAGAATGCGATCGAGATATTGACGCGCGCGATCGCACTGAACCGAATTTGCATTATAAGTCCGATCTTCGGTTTTCTCAAACAGGGGCGCAGCGCTCAACACCTGATAATCGGGATTTTGCGCCGCAGTTGTCGCCAATAGAGAGGGACAATCTGTAGGAACCAAACCTGGAGGTAACTTACCTTCCAAAAAACTAACAACCTGTTTGGCACAAAAGCGCGTATTAATCCCTTGACGCTCCAACCGTTGTAGAATTTGCTGGGCAGAGGTTGGCTGAGTGGGTAAATTTTTCAGCAATTCGCGCAGCAAGAAATAATCGTGATATTGCTGGCGCGACAATTCCAGAATTTGAGGATAAAACGCTAACGTCGCCAACCCATACGCCACCCGACTGCAACCGGGCGAACGATCGGCCGGATAGGTATCTTGGATAATAGCTGCACTCGGCAATTTTTGCCGCAACCACCGGGTAATCGGCCCAATTGAAGCCGTTCCCCCCGTACACATCGCCTGCTGAATCCCTTGAGTCGCAACCCCTGTTTCGCTTAATAGCGCGTTAAACTCCTGATTTAGGCGGCGCATGAAGGGGAGAAACACCTGCATTTCCAACTCTTTGCGCCGTAGATGAAAGGTGCGATCTTTCCCCAACTTGCACTGATAGCGGTCTTGATGCTGCAAGACTTGCTTTACATGACCCGCTAAATGCAGCAAGGCGCGACCTAAAAGAGTGCTTTCTAAGTCTCGTTGCAAGCGATAGCGCTGTTCTAGGTTAGCTTCTCCAGGCGTTGGCCAGCTTTCTAGGGGAATATTCAGGTCTTCGCACAGCGTCTCCTCCGCTTGGGGAAGAAACAGTTGGCTGATGATATCTTGGTCAATGGCTTGACCCCCGTAGGCGAAGCTTCGCAGCTTAAAGTCTGGGTGGGTGAGTTTTTGGTGTTGGTTGGGAAGATCGACTAACACCAATTCTGTCATTGTTGCGCCGGAGTTGATCGCCAGGGTATGACCGCGCCACTGATATCCGGCCGCCGTATCGCGCAATTCCGATAAGATCGTGGCGATCGCATCTTCAATAAACACGACCTGTTCGGGATGTTCTACTAACTTTGCTCCTAAAATTGCCTCGCGCAGATTAAACCGATAAGTATCGGGCCAATAGGCGGGACATCCCAAAATCACTCCCCCTAGATTTTCTGTAGCTTCCCGAAACGTTTGGTTATCTAATCCCGACGCCGCACTATATAACCACACCTGGGAAGACAGGGGAGTCATGGCGGTAAACAGTGCTTGGAGTGCTTGACGTATCCATCCCATCGAAACCTGTTGGGTTGGCGACCATTGTAAGATCGGTTCCCATTGTTCTGTCTCCGGACAATAGTAAGGCGTTGCCAGTTTCAGTAAAGGTTTGAGGTTGTGGAGTAACAAACCCGAATCCGATCGATCCGCTGTCGCATTGGCAATTTTAAGCGCCAACGGCCCAACCGACCAAGAGGCGCTAGAAGCTTGATGAGGAACCGCTAAGGCTTGCGAGGGTTCGCCTTCAATCACCGATAGGTAAATGGCTGGCGTGAGGCGAAAGTGTTTTTTTAAGGTGGGTGTCGTGCTAGTTGAACCGAGTTGGTCGCTCTCTATCCAGTAAAGCGGATAAGTGAGTTGGGTGGCTGCATTAAGTAAGACCGCAGAAATCCCGGTTGTCCCAAAATCAATCCCCACATACCAAATGCGATCGCTCATAGGTGCTTGTGAATGGTTTGCAGATGATAAACTGACGCGGACATCATCAGACTGAATGTTTGTGGCTACGGTCTGGTCTAGAGGCTCAAGAGTCAAGTCTCTTTTTTTTTTCGGCTGTTGGCAAGTCTGTGTCTAAGAACTCTAACATCGAACTCTCGAAGTTATCCGGTTCCTCGTTCGGCTTAGACTCTGAAAGAAAGTTATTAAAAGCATTACCAATCGTCAGATTTTGAGTATCAACATCGCCTAGAGAACGGGATGGGTTCTGCTTTTGGGCCGGTTGATTGTTCTGTGGGGGATTCTCTAGCGATCCGGTTAAAAATGGGTCAGCACTAGGGACATCAAAGGGAGTCGTTAAGGGTTCATCCCCGCTGGCGGCTGAGGGATCGTCCGCCTCCATCTCATCCATAAACGCATCTAGCGTTATTTCTTCTAGAATGACGGCTTCTTCGGGTACGTCGTCGGAAGGTTCTTCTAGAACGCGACTAAAAGCATCAACGGTGAAGGCGTCTTCCTCTGGGGTTTGTTCTTTATCGACTCGGAACTCATCAAATGCGATCGCCTCTTCCGATATATCGTCCGTAACTTCCTGGGAAGGTTCTTCTAGAACGCGACTAAAAGCATCAACGGTGAAGGCGTCTTCCTCTGGGGTTTGTTCTTTATCGACTCGGAACTCATCAAATGCGATCGCCTCTTCCGATATATCGTCCGTAACTTCCTGGGAAGGTTCTTCTAGAACGCGGCTAAAAGCATCAACGGTGAAGGCGTCTTCCTCTGGGGTTTGTTCTTTATCGAGTGCGAACTCATCAAATGCGATCGCCTCTTGAGCAGAATGGTTTGTCAACTCCCCAGAAGACTCTTCAATAGCGTTGGCAGTTGCATCGCTAGCCGTCTCCCCCATATCCTCAATAAACGCATCCAGCATCACGGAGTCTGAGTTCAACAAACTCTGAGGGAACGCTTCAACATCAGGGTGCTTAGAATTTAACTCAACAGCCTGCGAGGACGAAGACAGGCGCGTTGTTGCTGAAAACGTTTGAGGTTGACCCAATTCCTCTAAACTCGACAGATCCGCTTGCAATTGTTCTAGCGTAGTTGAATCGGGCCAAAAACTCCAAGTGGTTCGCTCTAGCGCCTCTTGTTCGGTTGGCAGCAAACTTTCTTCAGGGGAAGCCGGAATAAAGATATCTTCGCCATAGCGTCTGGGGGGTTCCGATGACTCATCGGTTAGACTCATTAACTCGCGGCTTAAGATTCCCGAAATTTCTACGCTAAAACCCGTCTCCTCTGCCAAAGCTTGCTGTTGTTCTTCTTCAAGATCCTCTTCGCCAAATAACTCGACAAAGTTTGCTAAGGTTTCTGAATCTAGAGCGCGTGCTTCCGACTCAATTCCAGTGCTTCTTTGTTTAGCTGCGATCGCCCTCGGTGCCAATTTCTCTGCGGATCGCTCAGTTACAGGCTCTTCAGAGAACAACCATCGCTCAATGGCTTGCAGCGAAATCTCACCTTTCCACTCAGGCTGGGGTTCTGCGGGTGGGGGTTCTGCCAATTCGCCAAATAAGTCATTTTCGACGCGACTCACCCATTCAGCGACGCCTTGCAGCTTCGCCTCGGAGTCAACGGTTTCATTCAACTTTGGGGGACTGTCTATTTCCTCCTGGGATGTTGTGGGAGTCGGGGAGGGGGGTTGCTCATCCGGTTGCGGCGTTGCGGGGGGTTCTGGGTGGGTTAACCCTAGCTGCTCTTCTAACGTACGATCCAGAGCGGGCGCTAATTCATCTGAGCCAAATAAGGCATCATATAAATCTTCGTAAATATCTTGCAGTTCGGCTGATTCTGGCGTTACGGATGCGGCGCTACTTTCAGGGGTAGGTTCTTCGTCTGCTGCTGAAGCAACCGGGGTATCGTTGAGAAAATTGAGCAGTTGAATAGCCGAATCAATTTCTGCTTCGTTTGGTTTTTGAGGAGAGGGTGCTTCCTCCGGAGTTTGCTCTGGGGGAGTGCGGTTCTGGGATGGCTCGCTGTGCGGATCGCGTTCGAGTAAGATATCAATTTCGTCGGCGTTGAGTTCCCAGTCTTCGGAGGTAAGATCGAGCAGTTCTAGCGCTTCTTCTTCTAAAACCCCAGAATCAATTGATAACTCTGCTGCGGGGGAAGGCTGAGGGGTGGGAACGGTGGCTGGCGGGAGAGAGGGAGAAATGGTCGCCTGTCCTTCGCTAGCGCCTGGGTGCTGTGCGGGGCGCGTTTGCAGGTAACTTGAGGTTTCGCGCCCTAAATCCTCAGCTAAACGCTTAATTAAAGCGCTAAACATCACTTCTCCCTGTTGCCCCAAGGCGTGCATTTTTTCAATCCCTTGGGAGAGCGATTCATGATAGCTTTTGAGGTTGCTTTGCAGGGTGTCAAAGACAATTCGCATTGAGCTATCGAGCGAGAGAATAATTTGATCCGATTGCGCTTGGAGCGATCGCAGTTGTTCGAGACGCTGCTGCGGGTTCAACAAGGGCAAGGTTTCGGGCTGTTCTCCGGGGGGCAGTTGCACGATCGGTAAGGTAGCGGGGCGATCGCTGGCTAACTCGGCTAGGGTTTGGGAGACTTGCTGGCTCAGGCGCTCTTGCAAGCGATCCATCAACACTTGCAGTAATTCTGCGGTTGCTTGTTGATGGGAAGCATATTCTTGGGACAAACTGGCGGTGGTTTGTTGCCGTTCGAGGTGTCGGACTTGGGCGAGTAATTCTTCTCGCTGTTGGCGTAAGTCTTCTAAATCGGCTTGCAGCGGTTGAATGACGGCTATCCGCAAATCTTGCATCACCGACTGAATGAGCTGTTGATTGAAATTAGCTGGGATGGCTGTTGGTGCGGGTTCTGGCGCGCGCGTTCCACTCAGCATCGCTCGCCGAGGTTTCGGTAACAAAGGACGCTCGTCAGTTGAGCGCGGTTGAACGGAAGCCAGATAATTTCGCACCCGCTCTAAAACGCGCCGTTGGCGCATGACATCTCCGGACATCACCCAAGGAAGCCGGGGGCTAGATTTGCGGAGTACGTCGTCAATTTCCGCAATTAAAGCTTGAATTTGATCGTTTTGAGATGTCACAACCTTTTCCCCTAGCTAGAGCTGCGCTCCAGATGGTTGGTACAGCGAAACGGCGATGCGATAAGGTTTGTAGCCCTGACGTTGAACCCATGCTAGAGTCAGCAGTACCAGCCTTTTACTGTGTATGATGATCGGCCCTCTATTGATTGAGGGTTGCAGATCGACCGACGGATGAGTGTCGAGCCTGACTCCAATTTAGCGCCTTCTGCCTACAAGTATCGAAAAACTTTCAGGAATTCTGTATAGCCTTCGGTTCTAGAGCGTTCCTGGTAATTCTGTAGAGGCCGATTATACTGTCTAGCAGTTAGGTCAAAAATGATAAACTCCGATTCCGGTTAGAAACATCCTGGTGAGTCAGTTAAAACTGCGAATCAAGAATTTCTGTACCTTGAGGTTGGGGAGTGTCAACTTGTATTTTCATTACACAAGCCAGGAGAAGACCGTCAATAATAGTAGCCTATACCTCATAACCTCCGATCGGTTGCCGTTAGGATCGGTGAGAGCATGGCTTCAGGAGGCAGAAAAAGTCGAGCCAACACCAAGATTGTGCCACTCAAACGCTAAGGGGGCTAAAGCCAAAACCGATTTTAAAGTTGTCAAGACGGGTACAGCCAACTATAAGATTAGCAGTTGGGATGAGGCCCTTGCTGCTTATGTGAAACAGGGCCGCTATCGGATTCATCATTAAACGCTTACGTTTGCTCAAAGGCCCTATGGTAGAACGACTCGGTTCCCGCGAAACTAACACCAACGAATTAATTCGTTCAGCGCCGTTTTTTGAAGGCATTCCTGAAGCCACGGTCGAAAAAGCGATCGCTCATGTTGTGCTGCGATCGCATCCGTCCAATCAAGTGATTTTGCTCGAAAATGATTGGGGTAGCTCGGTTTACTTCATTCTGGATGGTTGGGTCAAAATTCGGACGTATAATCTAGACGGCAAGGAAGTCACCCTGAACATTATCGGTAAAGGCGAGTTATTTGGCGAAATGGCTCCCCTTGAAGAAGTCCCCCGCTCTACAGATGTGATTACCCTGGCACCGACGCTAATTGGCAATATGCCCGCTCAGGATTTTGTCCAACTGATCCATACCGAACCGATGGCGGGGATTCGCCTTGCTCAACTGATGGCCAGACGTTTGCGTCAAGTCAACCGTCGCTTGCGGTTGCGCGAGTCCGATAGTACCTCGCGAGTGGCCGATATTTTGCTATTTTTAGCCGATGGACAAGGCAAACGCACCACCGAAGGGGTAGAAATTCCCAACCTTCCCCATCGCGAACTCAGCAGCCTCAGCGGTCTGGCGCGCGAAACAGTAACGCGCGTTTTGAGTAAGCTGGAAAAGAAAGGATTGATCGTGCGCGATCGCGATATCCTCTGCATTCCAGAACTTCACGCGCTCGAACGATTGATGGTCTAATGCTGCTGTTGTATCCTGCGTTCAGGCTCAAAATGCTATGAGTTTTCAGAAAATCCTGGCGGCTGTTGATGATTCTCCCTTGAGTCAAGCCGTTTTTAACCAAGCGGTAGAACTTGCCCAAATTCATCGGGCGGCTCTCAAACTCTTTCATTGCATCAGCAGCGAACTCTTAGGAACGCCAGCGATTGGCTCGCCGCTCGAACCGGGGATCGCAACCGGCGTCAACGTGGGAGACTACCAAGTCCAACAAATCCTAATCGATCGACAAATTGAACAGGCAAAACAATTGCTGCAAACTTATAGCCGCCAAAGTCGCGATCGCCAAATCCTAGCCCAAACCGAGTATAAGATCGGTTTAGTGGGTCAAAGCTGTTGCGAACTCGCAGCCGATTGGCAAGCCGACTTAATAGTCATCGGTCGTCGAGGACATACTGGACTCACCGAGGTGTTGTTGGGTAGCGTCAGTAATTATGTAGTTCATCATGCCCCCTGTGCCGTGCTGATCCTACAAGCCAAGGCGTGAACAATGCGCTCTCAGAACGTTTCATTGGGTTTAATGGTTGACAAAACTGAGTGATGGATGAACGACACGAAGAAAACACCCCCTACCGCCCGCAAGAGCCAGATAACACCTCTCCTCCTGAAATTCAAGATCCGATAGGCCCCCTACCGCTGGTCGAAACCGCTTTTCTCGCCAGCACCGCCAGCTTAATTTGGCTGGTCAACTACTACTTCCCGATGGGGCCTGTATTGCGAATGTTTTTTCCCTTACCCATCGCGCTTGTATATCTGCGCTGGGGAGTTCGCAGCGCCAGCATGGCCACCATTGTGTCAGGGTTATTGTTGAGCGTCTTAATGGGGCCAACCCGCAGTATTTTATATCTAATTCCCTTTGGTCTTTTAGGGATTCAACTCGGCGCAATGTGGCGCAGACAAGCCCCGTGGTGGATTTCCATTGCCACAGGCACCCTGTTAGGCTCCTTTGGCTTCTTCTTCCGGATTTGGTTGGTTTCAATTTTGTTGGGCGACGATCTGTGGACGTATATGATGGTACAAGTCACAGAACTCTTAGACTGGATTTTCCTTCGCCTCGGCCTGCTCGCACAACCCAACCTTACCCTCGTGCAAGCGATCGCGCTAGTTCTGGTCATTATCAATAACGCCATTTATCTATTCGTCGTTCACCTCGTCGCCTTCCTCCTCCTCGAACGCCTAGGCAACCCGATCCCCATGCCTCCCCAGTGGGTACAAGTTCTCCTCGACTACGAAGAGTAGGGAACAGAGTGCTGAGTGCTGAGTGCTGAGTGCTGAGTGGGTAAGAGGGTGGGGGGAAGTTAGTTCCGAGTTCCGAGTTCCGAGTTCCGAGTGAGGAAAAGAGTGCTGAGTTCCGAGTTCCGTAGCTTGCACACCAAGCAGCGGTGTTCCGAGTGAGGAAAAGAGTGCTGAGTTGAAAGTGCTGTTGCGCGGTTCTGGGTAGGTAGGGGAGTGCGAATTACTCACATCTTGCACCCGCCAGGACATTAATTCCACAAGCTTTTAGCTAAAATCCTCAGCTTGCACAAGCAGCGGCGTTCCGAGAAGTGTGGTAGTCAGTATTTACCCATTCTTCCCCCCATCTCCCCACCCCCCCATCCTGACAGGTGTAGGTATTTTAATGAAAGTTGAGCTAACTGACTCTATTGTCAATAAATCAACAGATTTTCAATGTTTTAGCTTCTCAACGTCTAAGAGAACAAAGGCTGAAACCCTAGTAAAATCGCTCTAGGTAATAAACCTACACCTGTCAGACCCCCCCATCCCCCCATCCTCCTCTTCCCCAACCCCCAACTCCCAACTCCCAACTCCCTTCTTCCCCAACCCCCAACTCCCAACTCCCAATTCCCTTCTTCCCCATGATCCGCGTCTATACTCAACAACAACTTGGTCAACAATGGTTGGAGCGCTATCGGGGAACTCGGCCCAATTTTGCTTGTATTCTGGGCTTTACTGATACGGGTTTAATTCCAGGAATTTCTGCGGCTGGGGCAACGCCGGAAGCGCGGCGCTATACTTGCCTTGCGGATGCTGAATTTCTGTATTCTGGCCCCCAGGCTTCTCCTGAGTACCCTTTACCGCCTTTGGTAGCGGGTGCTTCGCCGGTACTGATTTCGCGGGCGGTAATTGCGGCTTTAGATATTCCGTTGTATTTATTCAATAGTGGGTTGCCCATTGCTCCACCCGTCCCCTGTATTGATTTGCAAGGGATGCCTGCTCGGTGTATGACAACAGCTTGTGCTTTAGATTTAAAGACGGTTAAGCATCTGTTTGAGCAAGGATATAACTGGGGCGAGAAGTTGGCAGCGCCAGACCGTTATTTAATGATTGGCGAGTGCGTGGTGGGAGGAACGACAACGGCGCTGGGTGTTTTGACGGGCTTGGGGATTCCTGCAAGCGGTAAAGTCAATAGCAGCCATCCGAGTTGCAATCATGCCCAAAAGGAGCAAGTGGTGCAGAGGGCGCTATCCATAGCGGGTTTTTGGCCGCCAAGAGGTCAATCGGTTTGTCCGTTTGAGCTGGTGGCTGCGGTGGGCGATCCCATGCAAATTACGGCTGCGGGAATGGCGATCGCAGCCAGTCAAAAAGGGGGCGTCCTCCTCGCAGGGGGGACGCAAATGTTGGCGGTTTATGCACTGATTCAAAAAATTGTCGCAGCGCTCGATTTAAGGTGGTACCCCGAACGCCTTGCGATTGGGACTACTCGATGGGTTGCAGAAGATCCAACAGGAGATACGGTGGGTTTAGCTCAAATTCTTGCACCAGTTTCACTGATCGCAACTCAACTAAGTTTTGCAAGTTCTCGTTATGCTCCCCTGCAAGCCTATGAGCGGGGCTATGTTAAAGAGGGCGTTGGTGCGGGGGGATGCGCGATCGCAGCCTCGCTTTTGACCAATGGGTCTAATTTGCAGTTAATCGAGTGGATTGAAGCTTTAGGTCAGCAGATTTAGGTCTTCAGCTCCAGAAAATTGAGGGGATTCTCTGCTCTTCTCTTCGAGATTGGCGGAGGAAGCCTTAAAGGACGGTCAAGGATGGCAAGGATAGCTATAGTGACAATGCGGGTCGCAAGTTTCTATCGATTGCTTTGCTATAGGTATCGCCCGGTTGCTCGCTCGGTTAAGGTTGCTCAACTTAACCCCAGCCCATCACCTTCAGCCTCCGGTTGAAGCTTTTTAGTGAATGCGTTGGGAAAGTAACTGTTCTTCGAGTGCCGCAATCCGATTATAGGCGGCGGTTAATTGAGCCGTCAGGCGTTGAATTTGAATTTCGGGAGAAAGAGTTCTTTCTGCTCCTTTTGCTTCCTTTTCTCCATAGTTTTCATCGCTTAGAACGTCTTTGTGTTCTAAAACCGCTTGCAGGCGGTGCGTGCTGGAGTAGGGAAGGCGAACTTCTCGATCTTCTGAGGACGTTCTTGACGTTTTTTGAGTAGTATTTGTACTCATGTCAGTTAAAATTTGGGCAACCTTGCCGTTTAACTGATCGAGAGTTTGAGAGATGGCATCTACCTTAAGGGTTAAGGTGTTGATTTGCCTTTGAACTTGTTCCATATGAGATTCCGATAGCCTTAGCTTTATCCCTCATTATCCTAGATAATTTCTGTAGGAACCTTGATTTATTTTTGAATCATTTAACCTTTAGTAACAATAATGAAACATACGCCAATTTCAATTTTTAAGGTTAATTGCAATTTAGGCCAGACGCTTTGCGGTCAAAGGATGTAGTCTGAGCGTCTCAAACCTATACGCCATCTCAATGAAGGTGCAACCCCCAACAGAAAAAGAACAGCTCGGTGAGTTGTCAAATTATGAATTTATCTGACTATCTTGCAGTGATTGAGGCGCGCTCTTTAGCATTAATCGACAAGATGACACAAAACATTAACTAAAGATAAAATTAAATAAATTTAAACTCGTAAAATATGCTAAAGATCCAGGAGTTCTTTGAAATCTGTACGGGCTTGTGGAAGACCGAACGAACGTATCACTATGTCGATCGCGCTGAAATCGAGCGCTCGTTTACTGAATTTCGGGTGACAGCGCTCACCAAAGCGGAAAAAGGGCAAATTCTGGCCTTATCCGAACCGAACGTTCTCACCACCGCACCCTTACAGGTCGATCCGCAAACTTGGCAAACGGCGGACGAGCAATTTCCCGGTTTTGCGATCGCCTTTCAGACCCGTTCCGAAACCGGCGAAACTCTATCCATGAGCCTCAAAGCCTTATTTGTGCCAGATATTTACGCCCTTTCGGCGCAGGAAACCGCCGCCTTACCTCAACCCGTGCTTCCCCAGGTTGCCGAAGTTCCCCTCGCGTCAGAAAGCGACATCATTCAAGGCTATTATCTAAGAGACGAAGGGTATTCTGAAGCAGGCGCGATCGCGGGTCGCTTCACCTACCAGCCCATCCGTCAAACCTTAGAAATGACCACCTACTATCAGCGTTCCGTAGCTGTCGATCAAATGCGAATCGTGGCACCCGACATCCGCCTCCGCACCATCCTCACCTACCGTCGCCCCCTGCAACCCCAAGAGGCTCCTCACCAAATCAACCTCATTGGTTTTGGAGTCGAACATCGACAACCGCTATCGCTGGGTTAATGTTTGCATGAACCGCCGGATATTTCTTCAGTTAACGAGCCTCAATACCTTGCGCTGGCTTGCTTTATCAACCCTGCCAACAACCTTAAGCGCCTGCGGGACGAACCCAGACAACACCCTCAACGTTCGCCTGCTCAAAAACTCCATTCCCCCTCAACTGGTGCGGCAATTTCGCGCCGGTTTAGATCGACAAATCAGCCTGAACTTTGCCGCCGAAGAGCAATTAAGCCGTCTTTTCGATCTGCTGACGCCTGCTGAAACACCGGCGGCGACGCAACAACAACTACTCCCTTGGAGACGCACCCCTGGCGTTAGCCAACTCGATCTGGTGACATTGGGGAACTACTGGTTAAGTGCGGCCATTCAGCAACAACGGATTCAACCCTTAAACGTCGGACAACTGCAAACTTGGTCGGAACTGCCCTCGCGCTGGCAGCAATTGGTGCGTCGCAACGACCAAGGTCAACCCGATGCAAATGGTGCAGTGTGGGGAATTCCCTATCGTTGGGGAACAACCGTGTTAGCCTTCCGCCGCGATCGCTTTCGAGACTTAGGGTGGACTCCCACGGACTGGAGCGATCTTTGGCGACCTGAACTAGCGGGTAAAATCTCTTTGCTCGATCAAGCCAGAGAAATTATCGGTCTGACCCTCAAAAAACTCGGTCAGTCTTACAATACGGCGAATTTAGATGACGTAGCCAATCTGCGAAGTCAACTGCAACAACTTCATCGCCAAGCCCGATTTTACAGTTCTACCCATTACCTACAACCTTTAATTACCGGAGATACGCAACTAGCGGTGGGTTGGTCTAGCGATGTCCTGGCTGCAATGGAGCGCTATCCCCAAATTAACGCAGTGATTCCCCTATCGGGTACCGCACTTTGGGCCGAGCTTTGGGTTCGTCCCGCCAACGCCAGCAATGAGAATCCCTTGGTGAATCAATGGATTGATTTTTGTTTAGCACCTGAAAGAGCCGGACAATTATCGCTGCTGACGGGGGGAACGTCTTCAACAGCATTAGGCTTCAACCGCGACTTACCCAAGGAATTGCGGGAACACCGAGTTTTGTTTCCTCCCAACCCGCTCGTTCAGCGCAGCGAGTTTTTGCTGCCCTTGTCGGAGGAGTCGGCGCAGCAATACCTGCGATATTGGGAGGAAATGCGATCGCAACCCGTGACTTAGGGGGAAGGCAGCAGGGGAGATTGACGCGGTCCTCGCAACCCATCCTGGGCGGCTTGCAGGCGAATATCGCAGGGGCTATCGGGGACGTTAAAATCGCAGGTATAGGTCGCTAGGGCTTCGCCTTGGCGGTTAAAGATGCGGATATTGTACCCGTAGGTGCGGGCGACGCTGCCCATGTGATGGACAAATTCGTAGCGTTGCAGATAGTCGAGCAAGCTCCAGACTTGACGGTTGACCACAAAATCGACGCGGCGCTGGGAGGCGTTGGGGTAGGCAAACCAGGTTTCTACGAGGGTTCGGCCAAATTGTTGATTAGCCCACCAGAGGCTAGGAACGGTGAGGTTGGTTTGCGAGATGCTGGTGTGGGTAATGACATCCGGGGGGATGGTGCTTTCGTCTCTGAGGTAGGTGATGTCAAAGGGGGCGAGGGATGGGGTGGGTTGCGCGACAGCAGGGGCGATCGCACCCAGGGCGAATGTCAGAACCCAGAACCCTTTAAAAATAATGCGTTCGATCATGGTTAATCGTTATAGCCACAAAGATTAGGACAGTACCCATTGCACAATTAACCCCACAGGCGACGCCCTTGTTGTCCTTGGAGGCGTTGATGCGCGTCAAGGAGAAGGGTGGGAATATCGAGTTGTGCGGGACATCTGGGCAAACAGTCGCCACAATGGGTGCATCGGTTCCCTTTGGTGCCGGGAAACCAATGTCCGGCATTTTCTAACATCCCGTAGCGATATTTTCCATAGTCGTCCATGTCGTAGGCGATCGCTAAATTCCGCAGGCGTAAAATTTCTGGAATGGCGACGCTTTCCGGGCAGGGGAGGCACTCATAGCACTGCTGGCATTGTTCCGGGCCTAGAGTGGCGCTCATTTGGGCTTGCAGTCGCTCTAGGGCGGCTATTTCTGTCGGGTTCAAAGCCTCGTCACGGTCGGCAACTTGCAGCGGCTCGTTGAGTTCTTCTGGAATCGCGGGCCCCACGCTCAGGGTAGTAATGCGCGGATCGCTTAATAGAAAGCGATAGTTCAGGGCTAGGGGCGTCTGAGGGGCGCACAGGTGTTGCAATTGGGGGGGTGGGGTATACAGTCGCCCGCCTTTGTCCGCCGGGGAAATAATCAGGACGCCGAGATCCCGTTGATGGGCGATCGCGATCGCGGCAGTATGGCGTTGAAAGAATAAGTAATAATGCAGGTTGACAAATTCAAATAAACCTGTATCGATGGCTGCTAAAATCAGTTCTAGGGGGGCATGAGTGGAAAATCCCACATGACGCACTCGCCCATCTGCCACAGCCTTTTGAACTGCTGCCATACACCCAGTTGGCGAGAGTACCCACTCTAAATGCTCTGGGGTATTGAGTCCGTGAATCGCCAAACAGTCAAGGGAGGCAACACCTAGGCGGCTTAAGGATTCATCAATCGAGCGCTCCATCAAATCGCGATCGGGGGTGGGTGGAATTTTACTGGTAATGTAGAATTGACCCGCCTCCAGTTGAGCCAGAACCTTGCCTAAGTCCGATTCGCTCGAACCATATCCTCTGGCGGTTTCGATATGATTGATTCCCAACGATAGGGCATGGCGAACCACTCGCTCCACATTTTCACCGGAAGCGAGACAGCGCATGGTTCCCAAAGAAAATACAGACAACCTCAGATTGGTTTTACCAAACCGTCGATATTTCATCAGGCTAGGTGCGTTCGTTGAGTGAAAACAGGCCACTCCAACGCGTCTAATCCCCGTTGGGGCTGCGATGACCGCGCTGAGAAAAATCTTCTGGGCGCAAGCCAGAGATAAAATCTCGAAAGGCTTGACGCTCGGCTTCATCTGCGTCTTGATCGACCGGAATTGACGCATCAGCAATCACTTCTTCCATCACCCAGATCGGGGTTCCGGTGCGTAAGGCGATCGCGATCGCATCTGAAGGACGGGCATCAATTTCTTTCTTGGTTTCCCCTTGGCGAACCACGAGGATGGCATAAAATGTGTTGTCTTGTAGGGAATGGATAATCGTCCTCTCTAAGGTCATATCCCATGCTTCTAAGAGATTGACCATTAGATCGTGCGTTAAAGGACGGGGAGGAGTTTGTCGTTCTAACGCATTGACGATCGCCCTCGCTTGGTCTTGACCAATAAAAATGGGTAAAGCACGCCGATCCCGCATATCCTTTAACAGAACAATCGGGCTGCGAGTACCCGCATCTAAAGCAATTCCGGCGACTTTCATCTCAATCATCAGTGAAGCCTCTAGACTGACTATAGGCAAAGGGAGTTAGATTAACAAAACGGGAATCTCATGGCAGAACTGGAAATTGGGAGGGAGACAGAGCGAAACTGTCTTTCCTAGAGACCAGCGATCGCCGAGTGTCATCACGCTTATTGATAAGTATGCCCCTATCATGACATCGATCTAAACAATCGTCCTGAAGATTTGGGGCCTTGGATAGGGATTTTAGTCGATCGCAGAGTTTGTTAGGCTCAAGAAAACGTAAAGTTTTGCCTGAGTATCCCCAGTCAATCTTAAATCGAATGCCGTGTTTACAGGTTTAATTCAAACATTAGGAACGCTCAAACCGCTAGGAGAGCATCAACTTCAGATTCTCGTCGATCCCTCCGGTCGTTCAGTCATCTGTGACGATCTGGCCCTTGGGGATAGCGTCGCCGTTGATGGCGTCTGTTTAACAGTCGAGCAAATTTTGCCCCAAGGCTTCAGTGTCGATGTCTCTCCCGAAACCCTCAAACGCACCACTTTAGAGCATCAACTCCGCCATCAAATCCCCGTTAACCTCGAAACCTCTTTGCGGGTTGGCAGCAAATTGGGCGGTCATTTTGTTACCGGCCATGTTGATGGGATTGGGTACTTACAAGCCTCAATCCAAACTGCAACCTCTTGGGAGATGACCTTTAGCGTCGCGGAACCCTCCCTCTCGCGCTATCTCGTTTCCAAAGGCAGTATTGCAGTCAACGGCATTAGTTTAACTGTGGCTCAGTGCGATCGCCAACACTTCACCGTCGCCGTCATTCCCCACACCTATCGAGAAACCAATCTTCACCACCTAGAACCAGGAAGCAAAGTGAATCTAGAAGGCGATATTTTAGGCAAATATGTCGAACGCTTCCTAGAATTCACCCCCCCTGGCACTCCCGTTTCAGCGAGCTTCCTGGTTGAGCATGGCTATCTTTAAAGAGTGCTGAGTAGAAAGTGCTGAGTGCTGAGTAGAAAGTGCTGAGTGCTGAGTGCTGAGTGGGAAGGGAGTTCCGATTGCCGAGAAGTCAATCAGCGTTAACCGACAATTCCTTCTTTTCCCCCATCCTCTTCTTCCCCAACTCCTAACTCCCAACTCCCAACTCCCTTCTTCCCCTAGCTTCTGATCTTAACGATCGGTAACTGATCGGTGGGGATCAGTTGTTTGGCGTTGGGATTTTTATCCACCGCTTGTTTAGCTTGGGGGTTGGCTTGGGCGGTTTGCATTGCGCCGACTAACTGAGCGAGGGCGTATTCGAGTTGCGCGCCCGGATCGAGGTAGGCCCAACCTTCGGCGGTGCGTTCGCGCATTTCAAAGTGTAAGTGAGGGCCTGTGGAGTTTCCGGTGCTACCCACGCGACCGATAACTGTGCCTTGTTTGACCTCTTCGCCCGGTTTGACAAAGATTTCTGACAAGTGAGCGTAGAGGGTTTCTTGGGTAGCTTTGTTGTGTTCGAGAACAACAGTTAAGCCGTAGCCGCCCATAAAATCTGCGATCGCAACTCGTCCCGCCAGTGCAGCCAGTACAGGCGTTCCCATCGGCGCGCCTAAGTCTGTACCAGAGTGGAAGCGGCTATCGCCAAAAATCGGGTGAACCCGCCAGCCAAAGATGGAGGTAATGGGAGCCGGAATGGATAAGGGGAACAGGATGCTCGTATTACCGTTACCTGGGCGACCGATGGGACGGTTTAAGCCAAAATAGGCGCGGCTGCTGTTGGTGGTTCCTCCCAGTTGAATGCCGTTGGAGCTAACGGTAATGGGGCCGACTCTGACGCTCGGTTCGGCTGGTGCGATCGCCACTTCTTGATAGGTCGGCGCTTGACGCCCCGTCGCAGGCGCAACCGCTTGCACGATGGTGGGTTGAGGAATGCTGGGCTGTTTCTGATTTTCCGGCTTCCAGGTGGGAATGGGAGCCGATCCGCCGCCCGCAGGTGCAGGAGACTGAGCCACAGGCGCAGCAGAAGGTTGGGGAGCGCTACAGCCCGAAACGCTTTGACCCGCTTCGATTGTCCTTTCACAACCCGTTGAGCGTTCCGATAAGATCACGCGGGTGGGTTCTTCGTAGGTGTGGGCTGGTGTTGCCCCTAGACTGTAGTCGGTGTTGTCGATGTAGGCCCCAAAGTCTTCTGCGGGTAAGGTGGGCGCAATGGGAGTCTGGGGAAGTTGATACTGTTCGGGAGTGTAGGGGGTTGCGGCTTCGGAAACTGATTCAATCGCCGGTGCAACTTCAGCGGGCGTCCATTCTGGCTCAACCGGGGCGGGGGCTGCAACTGGGGGAGCAACAGGTTCGCTATATTCAACTTGAGGTTCTACCGCCGGAGCCAATTCTATGACTGGGGGTAACTCAGAGGCTGAAGTGTCGTAGGTGGCGTCTGGCGCTTGCGGTTCTGCCCAAACGAGTCCGCCGCTGAGGACGCTTAGGCCCCCCAGCCATCCCAGTCCTTGCATGAGCAGGGAACGTTGACTGAAAAAGCGCTTTTGAGAACGCAGGGTGTGAGAGTGTGATGGAGCGCTTACAAGAAGCGACTGGGATTTGGATTCACGGAGGTGTTGATCGTTCATCCTGTTATCCTTGCTCATTGTTACCAGAGGAACCTCTAAGATTTTTAGAAACTGTTAAGTCGAAGTCAACAGACGCACAGTATTTTTATAAGCTTCGGACGCTAACAAGCATTACTTAATATAGCCGAGACTGATTGTACCGGGATTTAGGTCAATTTCTGAGGAAGTTTGGAAATTTGTTGGTTCTAGACGCACGCGCAGTTGACCTGTCGGGGAAATGCCGATAATGATTCCTGGGGAACCGTTGACGGTGACGGGATGACCGAGATGGATCAGCAGTTGCTCGCAAGCAGATAATAGGCTGTCTATTCCTTTCTGCATGGCGTATTGGTATCCGGAGATTATGCCTTCTAGAGCGATCGCACTTACGGTTTCTAAGTTCCAGGTTGACTGAATGTCATTTTCCTCCAACCAGGAAGCGAGGCTAATTCCGGTTTCGGGTACGGGGTTTGTCCAATTCAAGCCGACTCCAATGACGGCTTTGGTAATTTTCCCTTGACTCAGGCGAGTTTCGGTTAAAATTCCCCCCAGTTTGCGACCCTCCAAAACCAGATCGTTGGGCCATTTGAGTTGGACGGGAACCTCTGGCTGGCTTTGACGCAAACTTTGGGCAATTCCCCAGGCGCTACACAGGGTCAACAGCAGGCTATTTTCCGGGGCAAGATCGGGGGTGAGGAAGAATGAAAGGTACAAACCACCGGGGGAAGACTGCCATTGACGGCCCCATTGTCCTTTACCGGAGTTTTGCGCGAGGGCGATCGCCACAGTACCCGGTTTTGCCCCTTGTTCGACCCATTCCCACAGGGTTTGGTTCGTGGAGGGTAATTGCTGAAAAATCCGGATATCCAAGGGATAAAAAGGGGAGTTCTGTACGACTGGAGAAAGCGCTTGTTCGAGGGTCTGAGGATTCATCGCTTGAGTTAGGATAGATTCGTGTGGTACCCGCTCCTCCCGCTTACACACCTGCCGATACACTTAAACTCATCATGCAGACTTGGCAATGGCATCATTGGAACGGGTTATCTTATCTGACTTGTAGCCTGCTCGAACCCTGGTCGCATGGGTTCTTTACGCGACAGTTTTCTCCAAAGCCACCGCGCCAACTGGTGACGGTGCTGGATGCTGAGGCTCGCGTTTATCGCGTTAAACAGGTACATGGCAACCGGGTGCTGAAAACGGGGAATATGCCCGCCGTGACGCATCACCTGCACGAAACTGAGGATATGTCAAGTCATTTGCCGCAAGCCGATGGAATTGTCACCGAACAGGATCGAGAGTCGGTTTGGACTTGTACGGCTGATTGTACGCCGGTTTTGATTGGCGATCGCGCTTCCGGTCAAGTTTCGGCTATTCATGCGGGGTGGCGGGGAACGTCTTTGAAGATTGTGCCGCAGGCGATCGCCCTGATGCAAGCGCAAGGTTCTCAATTAGCAGATTTAGCGATCGCGATGGGGCCTGCAATTACTGGGGAAGTGTACCAGGTGGGTATTGACGTTGCCACCCAAGTTGGCGCAACAATTGTAACAGAGGATGCGCCGGAAGCGATGCTGGCTCGCTTGCAGGAACTTCCCAATTCTCCCATTCTCAGCGATCCGGAACCGGGGAAAGTGCGCCTTGATGTCCGTCGCGTCAATGCATTGCAACTCGAACAGTTAGGAATTGCACCGGAACAAATTGCGATCGCACCGTTTTGTACGTATTCCGATCCAGAACATTTCTTTTCCTATCGTCGGGAAGGGTTGAAAAAGGTGCAATGGTCGGGAATTATTAGCAGGCGCTTTGATTAGATTTTCTCAAAGGAAGTTTACCCATGAGTCAAGGGATTTATATTTTTGCCAATGACTTTGTATATCATCAAGTCGTTGCCCTGCTCAATAGTATTGAAGTGAATGCAGGCGAGGCGTTCCCCGTCTGCATTATTCCCTACGACCATAAGTTAGACAAAATCAAACAGGAAGTCGCCGCTAGGGAGAACGTCACCTTATTTGATGATGCTAGCGCGATCGCCTTTTGGGAAGACTACATGACTCAAGCCTGGAAAGCCAATGAAGTCGCCCAAAAAGCATGGCAAGATAAGGGATGGTCGGATGTCCGGCGGGTGAATTTTGTTCGCAAACTCTGTAGTTTTAACGGCCCCTTTGAGAAATTTGTCTACATGGATGCCGATACCCTATTAATGGGTAAACTTCAGCCTGTCTATGACAAACTAGACGAATATGATTGGGTGGTGAATGACTATCAATATAAGTCCGATATCGGCTTTATTTATAACCCCGAACAACTCGATGTCGTTGAAAAAGCGATGGGGTTAGACTACGCCAAAGCTCATATTTTCTGTGCGGGTTGGTTTGCTTCCAAAAAAAGCGTGATGAACGAAGAAAGACTCGTCCAATTACTGGAACACCTCAAAAACGGCGAAGCCAATATGATGTCTTTGCGCGGCTCAGACCAACCGTTGTATAACTACTTAGTTGCTAGAAGTGGCATTCCTTTCTATAACTTTGCCTACGAAAACCCGAATGCTACAGGCAGCCATTGGTCGTCTAACTTTGAAGTCATTGACAACATTTTGCACGATAACAAGCGCCCAATCACCTATATTCACTTCATGAGTATTTCCGCGTCTAAGTTTAATCAACTGTGCGCGGGTGAAAACGTCAATATTCCCTACCAAGATGTCTTTCTCCACTACCGTTACTTAAAATCGCCCAATGAGCGACCTGTTTTGAAGAATGTCAACCCTTGGGTTGAAAGACAGGAAGCCTTCGAGAAATTCTGGAAACAGAAATGGGATAACTTAAAACACAAGTATCGCAAGACCTTTAAAGCAAAATAGAAATAGGAGGAAAAGTTGGCTATGTCAGTCAAATCGCCGATTAGGATAAAAAGAGTGCGATCGCAGCCCGGTGTCTTTGTTTTGAACCGAAAAAAAGTCAATAAACATGTAGAAAGGGCTTCTTCTCAACAGCGTTCAGAGGATATGACTTCCTTTGATCTGGACTTTTCCCAAAAAATGGAAGTTGCCCGCCGGGGGATTAAGAAATATCGCAACGCCCTGCTAGACCTGGCTCAATGACGACTCCCCAATGGCTGACCCAACGGGACGTTATTGCCATTCACGGCGAGATTCTGGCAGAATCCGGAGGGCAATCGGGTATACTCAGCCAAAGCGCCCTTGACTCTACCCTCGCCAAAGCCCAAAACCTATATCATTACAGCAACCAACAAGCAACCCTTTATCAACTTGCTGCTGTCTATGGATACGGTTTCATCAAAAACCATTGTTTTGTGGATGGGAATAAACGCATTGCTCTGATCGCTATCTATACTTTTCTTGGCATCAACGGCATTGAGCTGATCGCCTCCGAAGAGGAAGCCGCCCACTACTTTTGGCAACTCGCTGCTAGCCAGCAAAGCCAGGAAGCTGCCCTGGAGCAACTTACCGAATGGGTACAAACTTATAGCCAAGCGATCGCTGACACGCCATTTTGACCTTATGTTAGCGCAGCTTCTTGGAGCAGCAGTGCTCTAATCGTCATCGCGACATCAATAGATACTTTAAGTATAGCGAGGGTGCGATCGCTAAACAATACTCGTACAAGCATCGCCTGGGCAGGGTTAAAATAGAGAAGATTGTAAGTAAAAAAGATGTTAGGTTTCCTTGCGTCAATTTAGCCTACCAAATTGTATAATATTACACCATCATGTTGAATCCTTAGCTAATGTAGGAATGATTTATCTGATTCAAGCTCATGCTACTAAAGAGCAAATTGAAGAAATGCTAGAGACTCTTAGTAGTTATATTAAACTTGCAGTGGATATCGAACGAGGAATTCTGGCAGGTGGTGGAGAATATCACGCTGATTGCGAAGCTGTGCTGCTGGAAAATGGGAGCAAGCAGGTAAATATTTGGGGAGCAGATTGGTATCCGCTTACGCAAGAGGTAGGTTATGAATCTCTAATCAATATTCGTCCGCGTCAGAACAATCGTTCAATGGAAATTCAAGATCCGGTTATTCGAGAACAGGTTGCTCAAATCGTTCAACAGTTATTAGGAGAAGTATGAAAGATTGGAATGCTTTAAAAGAACGCTATTTACGAGATGATCTGCCAATTCGTTTGGGGAATTTGGCATCAAATTTGACACGAATTAAATCTCGTTGTCAAAATCCAGCTAATGGCGAAGTGGTTGAAAGTCTGCTGCAAGAAAGTAAGCTCTTTATTGAATGGACGGCTCTTGATGCAGAGGTAGAAGTAGCTGCCGAGTTAGTTGAACTACAAGTTCAGTTAGCTTGCTGGCAGTATTCTTGGGCAAGGATTTGGCACGATGCAGAACAACGAATGATGCTTAGGGAACAAGCAAGGATTTGGTCAGAAAAAGTGCTAGATATGTCGGGTTTGTTGACTGCTAATTAAATAGGTAGGAGTGCGATCGCATTTCCCCGGTAGAATAATAAGTCATCGCTTTGTTGGCGAAAGAAAGCGAACCTGTGAACCTAGCAAAGCTTTTAGCCAACAGTCAGATTCCATCATCTGATTTACTCAACGCACTCAATCTCTATTGCGTCGATGCTTAATTGAAAAACAAGAGAGTCTCTATACACTACCACCTGTTTTGAAAGCCTATGCGATCGCCAAAAACGCCCACAAGAATATTGAATTGTTAAATTAATGTTGATAGTCCGGTGTCTTGTGGTTGAGCCGAAAATAGGACATCTACCACATTCATAGATATCCTAACCGATGCGTCCACAGCTAGAGAGTCAAACCACTACACAGGATTCACCACAAACTGACTGACAATCTCAGGTTGTAAGCTAGTAATTGCAGTGGAATTCGCCAGCAAGTCCGCTTGCGTATAGGGCGCTACGCCGTAGGTTGTCACCCGTAATTGTTGCGTACCCGGCGTAATTTCAAACTCACTCCAACCGTAGGTATGGACGGCTAAATATTCGCCTTGCAGGAGTTGAGCATTGGGTAAATTTTCTAAACCAATCGGCTCGTAGCCTAATAAGGTTGCTGCCCGATAGTCTAGCACTTCCCGCACGTATTGATCCTTTGCGGCCCGATCTGTTAAAGCCAGATATTTCGCTTGGGATTTCCCTTGTTGCGTCAGCAGATCCGGGGGAGTAAACCCAATGGTAGCAGGGCCAAAGGGGGCTGCAAAGGTTTGATTGAACGGTGCGGGGAGGAAGGGAACCGTCAGTTGAATCGCAACTGGACCAATCATGACATCAAAAACGCCCGTGGCAATTTGCGGTTGACCAAACCCTTCTTGATAGGTGACATTATTCACCACACTGCCGTGAAAGTCACCCGTAACAAAGACCACATTACGGATATTATTATCTTCAATAAACTTCAGGAGTTCGGTTCGTTCGGCTGCATATCCTTCCCAGCGTTCGCCGATGACGGGAATTCCAAAATTCTGCATAGGAACCGTAGACATGACAAACTTCCACGTCACGCCATTTTGTTCGGCGGCGAGTAAGTCTTGTTGAAACTGGTTGAGTTGCGCCGCGCCTAACATAGTTCGGTTCGGATCGAAGGCGTTGGTGAGGGCGGTTTCGATGGCTTGGGGTAGCGGATCTCCCGGCTGGTAAGCGATTTCTGGGGTGAAGGGGAGAGGGCGATCGCGAAACGATCTTACATCTAAAACATAGATCGCCGCATCACTTCCAAAGGTCTGATAGCGATAGAGTTCTTGCTTATTCGCCGTGCGCGGATCGCCTGTATTCCCATAGGATCGATCTTCAACGGGGAAATACTCTTGAAACGCTTGTAATGCTTGCAAAAATACCTGCGTCTCGTTGACAAACGGTGCCGTTGCGTTGGGATCGTTGCGGAAGATATCTTGTTTTTGGGGTGAAGTGGCTGGCGTTGCGCCGCCTGCAAAATCGTTTGTCAGTTCGTGATCGTCCCAAGTGGCGTAAACGCTGGTGGTGGCGCGTAAATCAGCCCAAGGATTCAAACCGAAGCGTTCTGAATAGATTTCTGCTTGCTTGGTGCGAAACTCTGCTAGCGTCTTTGCTTGGGTAACGCCCGGTAATGCGGGTGATTCGCTATCCATTTCCACCATATCGCCCATTTGCACAAAGAAATCCAAATTGCGATCGGGCGCATTGCGAATAGACACAAACGGCGCGAGTTCGCCTTGTAAATCTCCCGAAACCCCAAACCGCAAGCCTCGACTAAACCCTAATTCGGCGGGCGTGCGGAATTGTCCAATGGCCGTATCGCCAGCAGCATCGGTGACGCGATAGTAGTATTGGGTACCGGGGGTAAGTCCCGTGACTTCAGCCTTAACGGGGGCTTGTGGATCGGTGATGGTGGCGCTGCGAGTTCCGGCGATCGCGCTAAAGCTCGGATCGGTACTATATTCAAACGTAACGCTGCCTGTTTGCAAGCTGCGCGTCCACAGAACGGTAGAAGTCTGCGTGGTATCTCCACTCGCAATACCATTGACTAACGTATTTGGGGGAGGTGTCGGCGTGGGAGTGGGAATGGGAGGGCGAACGGGAGGAACAACCGGAGATGGGGTTGGCGCATCGCCTAGAAAGTTCTGTTCGCTGAGGAGGGTAGGATTGACGCCCAGAAGAATCGCGATAAAATGACCCGAAGCCGAATCGCGCAAAACTGCACTATTATTAGCCCCAGCCGTAATTTGCAAGTTCTGAAATCTTAGACCGTCCTGCAAGAAAATTCGGTCTTCGCCCAAGGTAAAATCAGTAATAACATCGGCATCGGCTAAACTAGAGCCACCACTACGCGTTGCGATCGCAAACACATCTCGACCTAATCCACCCGTGAGGGTATCGCTTCCTAAGTCGCCGTAGAGATAATCATCTCCATCATCCCCAAATAGGCGATCGTTCCCTTTCCCCCCGCGCAGGGTGTCGTTCCCTTTCCCTCCGTAGATGACATCATCGCCATCGTTCCCGTTGATGCTGTCGTTTCCTTGATTTCCGTGAAGGGTATCGTTTCCGCGATCGCCAAAAATGCGATCTTCTCCCTTTCCCCCCCACAATAAATCATTCCCTACCCCACCAAACAGAAAATCATTGCCCTGATTTCCCAGTAGCGTATCATTTCCAGCTTGACCGAATAGGGTATCGTCGCCACTGAGTCCAAAGATTTCATCATCAGCAGGGGTACCCGCCAGGAGATCGTTTCCAGGAGTCCCAAAAATTAGTGCCATGCTTGTGTCAACCTTGCAACTGAGTCTACACGCTGAGGAGTAAACGCTAGTGTGGCTCACCCTAAAGCGAAAATTGGCGAGAATTTATAAAAAAACACGATTGAGGGAGGTTTACCCGCGATGAGGCGACCTAAAATCCTACAAGAAGGTGCTAGTTATACCTTTCGCTCTTACTTTGAACTTCCCAACGATAATGAATTTCTCAAATTTCGTCGGGATTGATTCCAGCTTGTCGCAGGCGTTCTTCTAATATTCGCATCCGCGTTTCTGCTTGTTGGGCGCGGGCTTCCGCTTGGGTGGCGCGAGTTTCTGCTAGTTCGGCTTCCTGCGCTAATTCTACCGGAGTGAGAAAGCGATTGCCATCAGGACGATAAATTTGGAGTCCGTCTGCGGTTAATTCAAAGCGTATCCCTAAGCGAGGGCTAACCCAACCGTTCATTTCTTCGATGACGGTTAATTCATCCCTTTGACGCTGCCATCCCGTTAAGTCTAGGCGATCGGGGTCGTAGATGTAGTATTCTTCTACGCCATAATGCTCGTAGAATTTGAACTTTTTGTTCATTTCCTTGAGGCGGTTTCCAGGCGAGAGAATTTCAAAGACGACTTGGGGAGGGATGTTATTTTCGTCCCATTGGCGATAGGAACCGCGATGTCCTTTCGGTCTGCCAAAGGCGACCATTGCATCGGGGGCTTGTCTGAGGGTATTATTGCCTTCAACGGGATACCAGAGCAGATCGCCTGCAACGAATACATCGGCGCGATCGCCAAATAGGATTTCTAGATTTTCCTTAATGACGACAATCCATTGGAATTGTTGAGTATTCTCAGCCATTGGCTGACCATCGCTATCGGGATAGACAACTGGGGATGGGGTGGAAGATAATTTTTGAATCATATCAGCTTACTTTCGGCCCGTGACTTTATTCTGACGTTTCTTCAGCATTGCGGGCGCTAATTTTGACTAGGGACTTGCTGCGAAAAGACATGGCTTCTTCATTGGACGATTCAATGTTTAAAGCTTTGTCGCAGGATTCTACGGCTTCTGGGTAGCGTTCGAGATAGAATAAACATCCCCCTCGCCTGGTCCAAGCAACCGCATTATCGGGTTGCATCGATAAGACTTTATCCCACATGGCGATCGCGGCTTCGTAGGAGCGAATGTAGGTTAATAGGTTAGCTTTGGCTAGCCAAGGTTCGATCCGGTCGATTTGCAGAGCGATCGCCCGATCGTAAGACGCGATCGCCTCTTGGTACTCCTTGAGCGCCATCAAGATATTACCGCGATTCAACCACGGATCGAAGAAATCGGGATAAGCCGTAATCGCCCGATCGTAGCTGAATAAAGCCTCTTGATAGCGTCCTAAATTTTTTAAGGTCATGCCGCGATTGCTCAAAGCCGTGTAAAAATCGGGCTTAAGAGCTAGGGCGCGGTCATAATTGGCTAAGGCTTCTTCGTATTGTTGCAGTTGATTGAGGGCTAACCCCCGGTTTGTCCAAATTTCGCCTAAGTCGGGTCGAAGCGCGATCGCCCGATCGTAAGACGCGATCGCCGCTTGGTATAATCCTTGGCTATACTGCTGATTGCCTTGCTCAAATAAAGTTTGCACCTCTTCGCTAGGCGGAATAAACTCCTGGGGAACGACCGGATTTTGGCTTAAAAGTTGATTGGCGTACTCTTGAGAAACCTTCCCCAACTCCCCCGTATCCAGGGTTCCCAGCTTAAACATCCGCGAGGCGAGTTCCGGGTTAGGGGAACTCGAAGCCAGGAGGCGATCGCCAAACCGTTGCACCCAAGCCACCCATTGGGCTTCGCTACTGCGTTCTAATAAAGATTCTAGATAAGGTTTAATTCGATACGCATCCCACCCTTGATGCACCCGTTCGAGCAGTTGCAGATATAAAAATTCATAGTCGCTTTCTTCTAAGGGGGGATGGTTTGGCTCAAGATCGGCTGAGGGTTTCCCCAAGACTTTCCCAAACAAACCCTGAAAAAAACGGGAAACTGCTTGCAAAATCCGCCTAAACATCTGATTCTCCCTTTATTTCGCCTATCCCGATTGTACTCAAGCCGCGTCAGAAAATTGTTGGCGAAAAATTCAGCACAAAGGGGCAAAATCTCCTAGGCTAGTAGAGCAAGTTTAATTCCCATCCTCCTTTAAGATTAAGAGTCTGCGCTTTAGGTACGGTCTGCACGTCAACTTACGCTTATGACTTACGAACCCCTCCATCATAAATATCGTCCTCAGCGCTTCCGCGATTTAGTGGGTCAAGAAGCGATCGCGACCACCCTAACCAACGCGCTCCAGCAAGACAAAATTGCCCCAGCGTACCTATTTGCTGGCCCTAGAGGAACGGGGAAAACCTCCAGCGCTCGCATTTTGGCAAAATCGCTCAACTGCTTATCTAGCGGTCAGCCAACCCCCGATCCGTGCGGACAGTGCGAAACCTGCAAAGCCATCACCAACGGCTCATCCCTAGATGTGATTGAAATTGACGCCGCCAGCAATACCGGAGTCGATAACATCCGAGAGTTGATCGAACGCGCCCAGTTTGCGCCCGTGCAATGTCGTTATAAGATATATGTCCTTGATGAAGTGCATATGCTCAGTACCGCCAGCTTCAACGCGCTACTGAAAACCTTAGAAGAACCGCCAGATCGGGTTGTGTTTGTGCTAGCCACCACCGATCCGCAGCGCGTACTTCCCACAATTATCTCTCGCTGTCAGCGGTTTGACTTTCGCCGCATTCCCCTAGAACCAATGGTGCGCCACCTAGGGAATATTGCGAGCAAAGAACAAATTGAGATTACCCCCGAAGCACTGATGCTCGTGGCGCAAATTTCCCAAGGGGGACTGCGAGACGCCGAAAGCTTGCTCGATCAACTCAGCTTGCTCTCAGAAGAAGTAACCCCAGAAAAAGTTTGGGATTTAGTCGGTTCAGTTCCCGAACGAGATTTGCTAGAACTGCTGAAGGCGATCGCCTCCGATGAGGGAACGCAAGTCATTACTGTTATCCGTTCCATCCTCGATCGCGGTCGAGAACCCCTAGTAGTATTGCAAAATCTAGTCAGCTTCTATCGCGACTTGCTGATCGCCAAAAGTTCGCCGCAAAGTTCCGCCTTAGTCGCCCTCACCCCTGCAACCTGGGCGAGTTTGTGCGAATGCGCCCAACACTGGACTGTTAGCGAAATTCTCCACAGCCAGCAACACCTCAAAACCAGCGAAGTCCAGATTAAAAATACCACTCAACCGCGTCTGTGGTTAGAAGTGACGCTATTGGGATTATTGCGATCGGCTCTTCCCCTCTCGCAACCGCCCCAAAACGGCAAGCAAAGCCCGCTCTCGCAACCCCCTCAAACTGCCCCCAAGCAAAGCACCCTCTCGCCACCCCCTCAAACCGCCCCCCAGAACGGCAAGGAAAGCCCTAGAACCGCCACAGTTTCCCCTGCACCTTCCCCCGTACCTGCCCCCCCAGTTGCGCCCCCTCCCCCTTTAGAAAGCCCGCAGCCTGTACCGACGGCGGAACCGGAACCCGCAGACCCTCCGGTGGTTGTCCCCGATCCGCAACCGGTCGCAAGTTCAAGCGAAACTGAGGATGCTGAGGACTTACAAGCCTTATGGGAACAAGCGCTAGATTGCTTTGAGTTTTACTCAACCAAAGCACTACTCAGTCAACATGGTCGCTTGTTAAGTTGCAAAAATGGGCGAGTGCAGATTCAAATTGAGGCTCCTGCAATCCGAAAAGCAGCCAAAGAAAGAGAAAGTCAAATTGTACAAGCCTTTGAGAAGGTTCTCCACTCGCCTGTAACCGTTCTGTATGTATCGGCGATGGGATCGACAAAAGGATCTCCCGCTACGCACTCGCAACGCTCTCAACCCAAGGATGCGGTTGAACCCCCACCCCAAACACCTCAGATCGTGGAAAGTCAACCGCCAGAACCTTCTCCAAAGACGCTTTCCAGCCAGCCAGCTTTCTCTGCTGAGGTGAGTTCGCCTCCTGTCGCGCAACCGATTTTGAAGGTTGAAGTGAGTTCTGAGTCTTCCCTGACTCAGGTGCAAGAACCTGTTGTTTCTAATTTAGCTCCCGTTGATTCTGAGCAAGTCTTGCAAGTCGCGAAAAATTTTGCAGAGTTTTTTAAAGGTGAGGTGATTGAACTGAATCGAGAACCGGGGGGGATAGAACAATCGACTGTTGCACCTACACTCTATCTCAACGGAAAAATGCAGGAATCAGAAGCGATAGACGATCCAGATGAGGATGAGGAAGATATCCCTTTTTAACAGGGTTTCTGCCTAGGGAGGGAGTAAGGATCGACGGTGTTGGTTTAGGCTAGGATTTAGCAATTTTTCTTGATATATCCTGAAAGAGTATCCCCTCAAACTTTTTCTCAAACAACTCCACTTTCTTTAACCAAGCCACAATCATTTCTTAATTTATCTGCCCATTCCGTTTCTCGCGTCTTAATCTTGGCTGGGTATTCTTGATTGGGACTATCTCAATCTCAATTTAAGCGTCCTGGAGCAAGTCGTTATGATGGCGAATGGGCTGAAGTTTAAGCTGAATCGCTTAACAGCGGTCAGTGCAGCGGTACTGACTGCTGCTACTGTCGGATTATCCGTCCCTGCTGTGCGTTCTCAGAGTCCTAGCACCGTTAAAATTGATGGTTCTAGCACGGTTTTTCCGGTGACAGAGGCGGTTGCGGAAGACTTTCAAAAGACGAGAAGAGGTTCGGTGCGAGTCACCGTTGGGATTTCTGGAACGGGTGGCGGTTTCAAGAAATTCTGTGCGGGTGAAACCGATATTTCTAATGCGTCTCGACCGATTTCTAAGTCAGAAATGGAAGCCTGCCGTGCAGCAGGCGTCCAGTATATCGAACTTCCTGTAGCTTATGACGCTTTAACGGTGGTTGTCCACCCCCAAAACACTTGGGCAACTAGCATGACAGTTGCAGACCTCAAGAAAATGTGGGAACCTGCGGCCCAAGGTAAAATTACGAATTGGAATCAAGTCCGTTCTAATTACCCCAATGCGCCTTTGAAGTTATTTGCACCGGGGGCTGACTCTGGTACGTTTGACTACTTTACTGAGGCGATTGTTGGCAAATCTAAGTCGAGTCGGACTGATTTTACCCCCAGCGAAGATGATAACGTGCTAGTCCAAGGTGTTTCGCGCGATCGCAATGCTTTGGGTTATTTTGGTTTCGCCTATTACGAAGCAAACAAAAGCCGTTTGAAAGCTGTAGCAATTGATGGCGGGAATGGGCCGGTTGCGCCTTCCCGACAAACGGTTGAAAATGGCAGCTATTCGCCGCTATCTCGCCCAATTTTTATTTACGTGAGCGCTAAATCTGCAAGTCGTCCTGAAGTGAAGGCTTTTGTAGAATATTACCTGAGCAATGCGCCTCGGTTAGTGACTGAAGTGAAGTATGTACCGCTTCCGGCGCGGGCATATACTCTAGCAGCCGATCATTTCAAAAACCGCAAACTCGGAACGGTTTTTGGCGGAGAAAATCAAGTTGGTTTACGCATTGAAGAACTGTTGGCGCGCGAAGCGAGACAGTAATTTCATGGGTTAGTTTTGAGAGAGTAAGGTTGACGATTAGCAGTTAGCGCTGGGTTAGTTGCTAATCGTTATTTCAGATTTTGATAGAGAAAGATTGAACCATCAACCCGTCTTTCTAGTTTGTCTGCGGGTGGCTCCCAAAAGAACTATAGAAATCAAAGAATGGGCAACCAATAAACACCACTGACTGATATTCAACATTCACCGCCTAGTCTTTTCGCTCTCTGTTGCATATTTAAACTGAGACTTGCTTTTTCATTGACTTGTCGATAAACATGGATCGCTTAAAACTTGAATTACCCAGAAAACGTTATATTTCTAGCCGTACAGCTCGCGAGATCCGCGAAAGATTGATTGAATTGGTGCTGTTATTGGCGGCAACTTCTTCTATTGCCACCATGATTGCCATTATTTTTACATTGGTCAGCGAATCTGTTGCCTTTTTTCAAGAAGTTTCAATTTTGGAATTTCTCACCAGCACGCAATGGACGCCCTTATTTGCAGATGCTCATTATGGCATTTTGCCCTTAGTCTCAGGCACCTTAGTAACAACGGCGGTAGCGCTGGCTGTGGCGATTCCCCTCGGCACAATGGCCGCCATTTATCTCAGCGAATTTGTCACCCCCCAAATCCGAGAAATTATTAAACCGGGTCTAGAGCTTCTCGCTGGAATTCCTACCGTTGTTTATGGCTATTTTGCATTTCTATTTGTCACCCCACTTTTACAGAAAATTTTGCCCAATTTGCCGGGATTCAATATGTTAAGCGCGGGCTTAGTCATGGGCATTATGATTCTTCCCTTTATTAGTTCCATTAGCGAAGATGCCATGCGAGCGGTTCCGGTTGGGTTGCGCGAAGGCTCCTATGCAATGGGGGCGACAAAATGGCAAACCGCGTGGCGAGTCGTTTACCCAGCAGCCATTTCCGGGATTTTCTCAGCTTATATTTTAGGGATTTCCAGGGCAGTTGGCGAAACCATGATTGTAGCGATCGCAGCCGGGTTAGAACCCAAACTCACCTGGAACCCCACCGAATCTGCTGCCACCATTACCGCCTATATCGTCCAAGTCAGTTTAGGCGACTTACCCCACGGCAGCCTAGAATATCAAACCATTTTCGCCGCAGGCCTCACCCTGGTTCTGCTCACCCTCGGTTTCAACATTGCGGGTCATTTCCTGAGCAAACGCTATCGCGAGATTTACTAAAACCGATGATGCATCCAGCACCCGAATCCGAATCTCCCTATCAAAAGATAGTCGATCGCAATCAACTGTGGAATCGCCTGTTTGCGATCGCTGGTTTGCTTTCCATCCTGGTTGGCATTATCACCCTCCTCGCCTTGGTTGGACAACTGGTCATCCAAGGCTGGCCGAGATTATCGCCCGCCTTCTTCCTCTCCTTTCCGGGGCGTCGCCCGGAAGAAGCCGGAATATTATCCGCATGGGTGGGCAGTAGTTTAATTATGTTCGTAACGGCGATCGCCGCCATCCCCATCGGCATCGCCTCCGGTATTTACCTCGAAGAATACGCCCGGAAAAACTGGCTGGCAGACTTGATTGAAATCAACGTCACCAACCTTGCAGGCGTTCCCTCCATCGTCTACGGACTCCTCGCCCTCGGTTTATTTGTCTACAAACTCAACCTCGGAGAAAGCATCCTCACCGCCGGGTTAACCCTCGCCCTGCTGATCCTCCCCGTGATCATCGTTACCACCCGCGAATCCCTGCGAGCCATCCCCAACAGCCTGCGAGAAGCCGCTTATGCCCTCGGTGCCAGCAAATGGCAGATGATTTGGGATCATATCCTCCCCTACGCCACCGGCAGCATTTTAACCGGAGCCATTATTGGACTTGCTAGAGCCATCGGCGAAACTGCCCCCTTAATCACCATCGGCGCGCTCACCTTCATCGCCTTCTTACCCGACTCCCCTTTTAAAAGCGAATTCCCCTATCTCTCTTGGAATTGGCTGCAAGCCCCCTTTACTGTCATGCCCATCCAGATGTTTAACTGGGTGTCTCGTCCCGATCCTGAATTTCAACTCAACGCCGCCGCCGCCGGGGTGGTGTTAATTGGCATGACCTTAATCATGAACGGCATTGCAATTTATCTGCGCTATCGTCTGCGTCAAGGTATCAAATGGTAGAACAAAAAACCCCTCCCTCTCCCCTCGCCCTCACCTTCAAAGCTGAAGTCAAAAATCTCAGCTTTTACTACGGTTCTAACCAAATTCTCAAAAGCGTCAGTTTAGGCGTTGCTAAAAAATGGGTAACAGCCTTAATTGGGCCGTCGGGTTGCGGTAAAACCACCCTATTGCGCTGCTTTAACCGCTTGCACGACCTTTACCCCGATAACCGCTATGAAGGGGAAATTTGGTTAGATTCCGAAAAGCATAATATTCTCAGTCGGCGCGTCGATCCAATTGAGTTGCGGATGCGGATCGGTATGGTGTTTCAACGCCCGAACCCGTTTCCCAAATCCATTTATGAAAATGTTGCCTATGGGTTGCGCGTGCGGGGGATCTCTCGGCGTAATGATGTCGATGACAAGGTAGAGTTCGCCCTACGCAATGCCGCCTTATGGGATGAAGTCAAAGATCGCCTCAATCAACCTGCCTATGCGCTTTCTGGCGGTCAGCAACAGCGTCTCTGTATTGCCCGCGCTTTGGCGACTGACCCAGAAATGATTTTGTTTGATGAACCCACTTCTGCTCTCGATCCCATCGCCACCGCCAGTATTGAGGAGTTGATTAGCCAACTCAAAGACCAGGTGACGATTCTGATTGTGACGCACAGTATGCAGCAAGCGGCTCGGATTTCGGATTACACCGCCTTCATGTATTTGGGGGAAATGGTGGAGTTTGACGAGACGAAGAAGATTTTTACGAATCCGGCACAACAACAAACCGCAGATTATGTCAATGGGCGTTTTGGATAAAAAGAAGGGTTTACCTCCAGGAGTTCAGATGCTCTATCGTCCGATGTTGTATCTATCGATGGGGTTGCATTGGGCGTTTTTGCTGATTCCTTTACCGTCTCCTCCCCCAGAGGAGGAAGTGACGGAAACGCTGCCAGTAGAGGAACCTGTGAAGTTAGCGCAATTGTTGGCCCCGACGCAGCCTTCGCCAACACCTGCGGTTCAACCCCCGCCGAAAGTGGCTGCGGCAAGTCCCCCCCCGCCTGCACCGTCGCCCGCGCTGGCACCCCCGCCACCTGCACCCCTTGAAGAACCAACGCCCGAACCGACTCCAGAGGCGAAGCAGCAGGAGGAGAAGGAGCAGAAGGGGTCAGCGGAGGATTCACCTGAAGTTGAGGAGACGGTAGAAGCAAGTTCGGACGCTTCAGAAGAGATCGCCAAGGTTGAGGAAACGCCAACGCCGGAACCTTCACCGGATATGACGGCGGCATTCAAGGGGGTGTTTGGCGATGTGGAGGCGAACCCGGATGAGTTGGTGGATGCTAATTTGTTTGCTCAACCGGAGTTGTTCTTTACGCCGGAAAGTCTTGCCACTGAGGGCGATCCGGTGAAGCGGGCGGGCATTAATCGGATTCAGTGGATTTCGTTGAAAAAGCCGGATCGGGTGCTGGAGGAGGTGCTGGAACCGGATTTACACAGTAGCGGGATGAGCGCGATCGCTCAAGGCGAGTATGGTGGGGGTGAGGTTTACTCTCTAAATAAGGATGGGGTGGTGTTGGGGTATCTCAATTTGGTTCCCACGAAGGGCAGTATTGGCACGATGATTGTGGTGTGGAATCGCGACCCCAATGCTAATCCCTGAAATTGTTCAATTCGCTACAATTCCTTAACCCTATAAGATCCTCCCTTGGGGATAACGTTCTGGGGGCGATCGCTCTCTTTGAGTATGAGGTAATCTAGAGGCGTCTGTTTCTACACTGGCTCTAATTCAACCTGAAACAGGAGCCAAAATTGTGAGCGATCGTCAGCAACAACGAGCGATTGGAGTTTTTTCGGATGCTCAAACCACCCAAGAGGCGCTGCAAGAATTGCAAAGCGCGGGTTTCCCAATGGAGAATGTTTCTGTGATTGGGAAAGATGCCGATCCCGATAAGCAAGTGGGAGGCGCAGAAGTTAGCGATCGCATTGGCGAGACGAAGGTGGAAAGCGCCACTTCGGCGGTGGCGAATGCTGCGAGTGCGGGCGCTTTTGGGACGGTTATGCTCGGTTTAACCAGTCTGGCCATTCCTGGGGTGGGGCCTGTGGTGGCCGCCGGATCTTTAGCGACGGCTTTGGTGGCAACCCTCGGAGGACAAGGCGCAAGCGCTTTAGCTGCCCATCAAATTGAGCAGGCCCTTGGCGATTTAGGCATCCCGGAAGCGCAAGTGAATGCCTATGGCGAACATCTCAACCAAGGCGATTATCTCGTTTTTGTGGAAGAAACTGCCGATCAGTTGAGTCAGGCGGAGGGGGTTTTTGGGGAGCAGATCCAAGATTGGAGCATCTACGCATCCTAGAGGCTGAGGGGATGTCTGTTCGCATCCCCTCGGTTTTAGTGCGATCGCGCTGAGGAGTAGCTATTGCGATCGCAACGTTCGCAATAATCTGTACAGGAGAGCGCTTCTTCAGTTAAAGCAATCTGAGGGTGAATGGTGCATTTCAGATAATAACTGCCGGTAAAAAACTGACACCGGGCGCACGGAATCTGATGCAGGGTTTTAACGTGAGTAACGCCTTTTTTGAAGGACACAAAGGTACTCCACAAAAAGCCTAGGATGGCAATCCAAGTAACTGTAAAACAGAGAAGGTGTAACACGGCACATCGACCTTAATCAAAGAAGCTCTTTATCTCATTAACCTTTATTGAATCCGTCTGTTTTGCTCTCTATCCTACGGTGGGGTTTTCAGTGAAATCTGAATGTAATGACACGAACAAGGAGAGTTGCGTTGGTTGAGTTAAGGGACGGAACCCAGCACAAACCTAGCTATTGTTGAGCTTCGCAAGACTCAACCGACAATAGCATGAGACTTTCACAATATAAAATCTCGACCGCTTAATTTTGTTGTAGTTCTTATAAAGAAATGTTGAGAAAAATGTCGGCTTCTGTTTTGCCTTGCGAGTATCCTCCTTAACAATTGAGTTTTATCTGAATCTACCTCTTGAGTTAGAGAAGCGAACTCTCCAAAGCCGGTAAGTTGTTTATTACTTCTAGAGAGCTGGATTTTATCTTGCCTTATGGAGCTAAACTTGGGAAATTAAGCCTTCAGGACTTGCGTAGCTCATTTTACGTGAGACCTGACTTTTTCTATCTACACAATTTCCAGCTCAATCTATTAGTAAACATCCAATTTTTTAATGCTGCAATTGCTAAAGCCTTGCTCGTTCGGCTCAAACCGGGCCAGCAAACTAGGTTCGCTAAATGGAGGATGTAAGTAACATACATGGCAGCAAAATTTCCAAAATTTAGTAAAGATACCGCCCAGGACCCGACCACGCGTCGGCTCTGGTACGGGATTGCCACAGCGCACGACTTTGAAGGTCAAGATGGCATGACAGAGGAGAATCTTTACCAAAAGATTTTCGCCTCCCACTTCGGCCACCTCGCCATCATCTTCCTGTGGACTTCAGGCAACCTGTTCCATGTGGCCTGGCAGGGTAACTTTGAACAGTGGATCAAAGATCCGCTCAACGTCCGTCCCATTGCTCATGCAATTTGGGACCCGCAATTTGGTTCGCCCGCCGTGGACGCTTTCACGCAAGCGGGTGCCAACAACCCCGTTAACATCGCCTATTCCGGGGTTTATCACTGGTGGTACACCATTGGGATGCGGACGAATAATGACCTCTACCAAGGGGCAATATTCCTCCTGCTTCTCTCCGCAGTTTTCCTATTTGCGGGTTGGTTGCACCTTCAGCCTAAATTCCGTCCCAGCTTATCTTGGTTCAAGAACGCCGAATCTCGCCTCAATCACCACCTAGCGGGGTTATTTGGGGTCAGCGCCCTAGCATGGACGGGGCACTTGGTTCACGTCGCCATCCCCGAATCTCGCGGACAACACGTCGGATGGGATAACTTCCTCTCCACACTGCCGCACCCGGCGGGGTTGCGTCCCTTCTTTACCGGAAATTGGGGGGCTTACGCTCAAAATCCGGACGCGCTGAATCATACCTTTGGTACCGCCGATGGTGCGGGAACCGCCATTCTCACCTTCTTAGGGGGATTCCATCCCCAAACCCAATCCTTGTGGTTAACAGATATGGCGCATCACCATTTGGCGATCGCCGTCATCTTCATCATTGCCGGCCACATGTACCGAACCAACTTCGGGATTGGTCATAGCATCAAAGAGATGTTGAACTCCAAACAACCTTTATTTGGCATTCCCAACGAAGGACAGTTCAACCTCCCTCACCAAGGGCTGTACGACACCTATAACAACTCGTTGCACTTCCAATTAGGGATTCACCTCGCTGCCTTGGGCGTGATTACCTCCTTGGTAGCCCAGCACATGTACTCCCTACCGCCCTACGCCTTCATGGCAAAGGACTTCACCACTCAAGCCGCCCTGTACACTCATCACCAGTACATTGCAGGCTTTTTGATGGTCGGTGCATTTGCCCATAGTGCCATCTTCTGGGTACGAGACTACGACCCCGAACAAAATAAAGGCAACGTCTTAGATCGCGTCTTGCAACATAAAGAAGCGATTATCTCCCACCTAAGCTGGGTGTCCCTGTTCTTGGGTTTCCATACCCTCGGCTTATACGTCCATAACGACGTTGTGGTTGCCTTTGGCACCCCAGAAAAGCAAATTTTGATTGAACCGGTGTTTGCTCAATTCATTCAAGCAGCGCACGGTAAAGCCCTGTATGGGATGGATGTGTTGCTCTCCAATCCCGATAGCATCGCCCATACCGCTTGGCCCAACTACGGTAACGTTTGGCTACCCGGCTGGTTAGATGCCATCAACAGCGGCACCAACTCCTTGTTCCTCACCATTGGCCCTGGCGATTTCTTGGTTCACCATGCGATCGCGCTGGGCCTGCATACCACCACCTTAATTTGCGTTAAAGGTGCTTTGGATGCCCGTGGAACCAAGCTTTTCCCCGATAAGAAAGACTTCGGTTTCACCTTCCCCTGCGACGGCCCCGGTCGGGGTGGCACTTGCCAAACCTCCGCTTGGGAGCAATCTTTCTTCCTCGCCCTCTTCTGGATGCTCAACACCTTGGGGTGGATTACTTTCTACTTCCACTGGAAGCATCTAGGAATTTGGCAAGGTAACGTTGCTCAGTTTGCCGAAAGCTCCACCTACTTAATGGGATGGTTCCGCGATTACCTCTGGCTATACTCCGCCCAAGTCATTAACGGTTACAACCCCTACGGAACCACAAACCTCTCAGTCTGGGCGTGGATGTTCCTGTTTGGACACCTCGTTTGGGCAACCGGGTTCATGTTCCTAATTAGCTGGCGCGGTTACTGGCAAGAGTTAATTGAAACCCTCGTTTGGGCGCACGAACGCACGCCGCTTGCTAACTTAGTTCGCTGGAAAGACAAACCCGTCTCTCTATCCATCGTTCAAGGTTGGTTAACCGGAGTCGTTCACTTCACCGTGGGTTACATCCTCACCTATGCTGCGTTCTTAATTGCTTCGACAGCCGGTAAGTTTGGTTAAACGCCCCTGCTATCTGAATAGCTAACAAAAAGCCCCAGGAACTCTTCTTGGGGTCTTTTTAGTGGAGATGGGAGAGCAGGGAATTGGGAATTAGGAGTTGGGGGTTGGGGAAGAAGAGGATGGGGGGGTGGGGAGATGGGGAGATGGGGGGATGAAAGTCAATCGGCTATTGTTCTAGATATAGCAGTGGACGCATCGGTTAGGACAAACGGATTTGGGAGGAGACGTTCCAATAACTCCCAATTCCCCTCTTCTCCCCAACCCCCAACTCCCAATTCCCAACTCCCTTCTTCTCCGTGCTATACAATTAACCCTGTCCTGTTCCGTTGCGATCCATGTCTGTCATCTCCGAAGCGCCCTTTTCCCCTGAAGAAATTGCTGACGAAGGGATTAAACCCGAAGAATATACTGAAATTGTCAATCGCCTCGGTCGGCATCCCAACAAAGCAGAACTGGGGATGTTCGGCGTTATGTGGTCAGAACATTGCTGTTATAAAAATTCCAGACCTCTGCTTAAACAATTTCCCACCGAAGGGAAAAGAATCCTGGTAGGCCCTGGAGAAAACGCTGGAGTGGTTGATGTCGGGAACGGGTTTCGCCTCGCCTTCAAAATTGAATCCCACAACCACCCGTCGGCTGTAGAACCTTTCCAAGGGGCTGCAACAGGTGTCGGCGGTATTCTCCGCGATATCTTTACGATGGGGGCGCGTCCCATTGCTGCCCTCAATTCCCTGCGTTTTGGTTCCCTAGAGGATGCCAGAACCCGCCGGATTTTTAATGGCGTTGTCGCTGGAATTGCCCACTACGGTAACTGTTTCGGCGTTCCTACGGTGGGGGGTGAAGTTTACTTCGATCGGGCCTATTCTGGAAATCCCTTAGTCAACGCGATGGCACTAGGGCTAATGGAAACGCCTGAAATTATTAAATCGGGCGCTTCCGGGATTGGCAACCCCGTTTTATATGTGGGTTCGACTACAGGACGCGATGGGATGGGGGGTGCAAGTTTTGCTAGCGCCGAACTTAGCGATGCTTCAATGGATGACCGTCCGGCGGTACAGGTAGGCGATCCCTTTTTAGAAAAATCCCTTGTAGAAGCCTGTTTAGAAGCCTTTAAAACGGGGGCTGTTGTCGCCGCCCAAGATATGGGGGCCGCCGGAATTACCTGTTCGACTTCGGAAATGGCTGCTAAAGGGGGCGTTGGGATTGAATTTGATTTAGATTTGGTTCCCGTGCGCGAAACGGGGATGGTTCCTTACGAGTATTTGCTCTCGGAATCTCAAGAACGGATGTTATTTGTTGCTGAAAAGGGACGCGAACAGGAGTTAATTGATATTTTCCATCGTTGGGGGTTGCAAGCTGTTGTTGCAGGACAGGTGATTGCCGATCCAATTGTGAGAATCTTTTTTAAAGGAGTTGTGGCCGCAGAAATTCCCGCTACGGCTTTAGCTGATAATACGCCAATCTACGAGCGCCAAGTCTTAGCCGAACCTCCAGAATATGCCCGCAAAGCTTGGGAATGGTCGCCGGATGCGTTACCTCCTTGCAGCGAGACGGGGTTAGGATCGCAAAGCTGGAATGAGGTGTTATTGACGTTACTCGATACGCCTTCAATTGCCTCTAAGCGATGGGTTTATCGCCAGTACGACCATCAAGTCCAGAATAATACGCGGGTGCTACCAGGGGATGCAGATGCGGCGGTGGTGCGCTTGCGGCCGCAAATTCCTGAAGCGGGGAATGGGCCGTCTTACAATACGGGGGTTGCTGCTACGGTTGATTGTAATTCTCGCTATGTGTACCTCAATCCCTATGAGGGGGCGAAGGCGGTAGTTGCAGAAGCGGCGAGAAATCTCAGTTGCGTGGGGGCCGAACCGTTGGCGGTAACGGATAATCTCAATTTTGGCAGTCCTGAAAAACCAATTGGGTATTGGCAGCTAGCAGAAGCCTGTCGCGGGTTGGCGGAGGCTTGTGAGGTGTTTGAAACGCCGGTAACGGGGGGGAATGTCTCGCTGTATAATGAGACGCTGGATGCTCAAGGCAACCCGCAACCGATTTATCCGACGCCGGTTGTCGGGATGGTGGGGTTAGTAGAGGATTTGCAAAAGGTCTGTACCCAAGGTTGGCAGGCTGAGGGCGATCGCATTTATTTGTTAGGCTACTCTGTAAACCCCCAAAACTATCGCACTCCGCATCTAACGTTAGGCGCGTCTGAATATCTGGCTGCGCTTCATCAAACAGTCGCCGGACAACCCCCATTTGTAGATTTTGACCTAGAACGCCGCGTGCAAGCTGCCTGTCGCTATGGCATTGCTCAAGGTTGGATTCGTTCGGCCCATGATTGTGCGGAAGGCGGTTTAGCGGTGGCGTTGGCGGAATGCTGTATTAGCAGCCAGCGCGGGGCGGAAATTCATCTGAATTTACCCCAATCTCTTTCAGATTGTCGTTGGGATGAAGTGCTGTTTGCAGAAGGGGGCGCTAGAATTATTGTTTCTGTTGAGGGCGATCGCGCTGCAACTTGGGAATCCTATTTACAGGAGCAACTGGGAAGCCATTGGCAATGCTTGGGTCGTGTTGGCTCTGCCGATACACCTTTGCATGTTTTCGCGAATCCCGAACTATCTTTAATTAATCTTAATGTCGCTCCCTTGAGCGATCGCTACTACAACGCGATAGAACGCCGCCTTGTGGTGTAGCAAACCCTCCGTGTCACCTGGGGATAAACTTGTTACCCTAAGTTTATCCCGTGTAACTTTCTGTTACGTTACTCTAGTGAGTGGTAAAGATTAAGAAAACTTTAATCTGAATAAAATGTATCTGCGGATACATTTGTTTTCTCATTGCCCCTTTTACCAACAATGCTTTATCAGGAGCCAAGCTGTAGCATGAAGCCGAATTATCCCTATGACGATGCGTCCCAGCCGGAAGGTCAATCCACTGAACTCGATATCGAGCGCTCAGTCGATAAGCCCGAAGAAGCCTGCGGTGTTTTTGGCATCTATGCCCCTGAAGAAGATGTTGCCAAACTGACCTACTTTGGACTGTATGCTTTACAACATCGCGGTCAAGAATCTGCCGGAATTGCCACGTTCGAGGGAGAAAAGGTACATCTTTACAAAGAGATGGGGCTAGTCTCTCAAGTGTTTAGCGAAACGATTCTCAGCGAACTCAAAGGTTCTATCGGAGTCGGACATACGCGCTACTCCACTACAGGTTCTAGCCGCGTCGTCAATGCTCAACCCGCAGTCATCGAAACCCGGCTTGGCTCCCTGGCACTTGCACATAATGGTAACTTAGTCAATACAGCCAATTTGCGCTCAAAACTCGAACAGCGCAACTGTAACTTTCTGACCACCACCGATTCAGAAATGATTGCATTGGCGATCGCATCGGAAGTCGATAGAGGTAAAGATTGGTTAGAAGCGGCAATTAGCGCCTTCCACTGGTGCCAAGGGGCCTTTAGCTTAGTCGTCGGTACCCCCGTAGGCGTCATGGGCGTCCGCGACCCCAACGGCATTCGCCCCCTCGTTCTCGGTACCCTAGGTAACAACCCCCAGCGTTACGTCCTCGCCTCCGAAACCTGCGGCCTAGATATCATTGGCGCAGAATATGTCCGCGACGTGGAACCGGGCGAACTGGTTTGGATTACCGATGCAGGCGTTGCTTCCTTCCATTGGACGCAAAAACCCGAACGCAAGCTATGCATCTTTGAAATGATTTACTTCGCCCGTCCCGATAGCATCATGGAAGGGGAAAGCCTCTACAGCTATCGGATGCGAATTGGACGCCAACTCGCCAAAGAATCGCCCGCCGATGTCGATTTAATTATCGGCGTTCCCGACTCTGGAATTCCAGCAGCCATTGGTTTCTCTCAAGAATCCGGCATTACCTACGCTGAAGGCTTAATCAAAAACCGCTACGTGGGTCGCACCTTCATTCAACCCACCCAAAAAATGCGGGAATCGGGGATTAAAATGAAGCTCAACCCCCTCAAAGATGTCCTGAATGGCAAACGGGTCATTGTCGTAGATGATTCCATTGTCCGGGGTACCACTAGCCGCAAACTGGTGCAAGCCATCCGCGACGCCGGGGCGACAGAAGTGCATATGCGAGTGTCTTCTCCCCCCGTTACCCATCCTTGCTTCTATGGCATTGATACCGATAACCAAGACCAACTGATTGCAGCCACCAAGTCTGTAGAAGAAATTGCCCAACAAATCGGCGTCGATAGTCTCGCTTATTTGAGTTGGGAAGGAATGCTGAAATCCACCGGAGAAGACCCCAATAGCTTCTGTTCGGCTTGCTTTACCGGAGATTACCCCGTTCCCGTCCCCGAATTGCTGAAACGGTCTAAGCTCATGTTAGAGAAAGCGATCGCTCTTGGCTAATTCTCGCGTAGGTTGGGTCAAGCGCAGCGCGACCCAACACCCCCTTAATCCTCAACCTCAAGTTGGGTTGAACCCAGATACTGGGTTAAGTAAGGCGAAAACACCTCATAAATCAACGTCAAAGGTCGTCCATGATGCCAGAACAGATAATGACGACCCCAAAACGGCCCCTGCTGGTCAAACGCCTCTTCTAACGCCGCTGAATGACCGTAATAAAGTCCTTGAACATCGCGATACAACTCCGTCCGCAACCGCGCCAAACTTGCCCAAATCGGGAGATTGCGATTCTGTAAATATTCATCCACATGGCTAGCTTCCCACCAAGAAGTGGCATAAGCCAACCGCTGACCCGAAGCCGTCCTCAGCCACACCTGACGCCGCAATCTGGGCCCTGGTACCCTCTGAATTTGTCGCGGGGCCCCATCCAAATCTGTCCCAATATGGGACATATCAATCACATCTACCTCAGTGGGTTCCCCCGTCAGCAGTTGCAGGTGACGAGTTGGCGAACCATCCCCCAACAGCAAAATTTGCCAAGCCGGGGCCAGTTGGCGATGGGGTAAACCCTGCTGAACTACCGATTCTCCCCCCTGCCAAATCGTTTGCAGCGCGTGCCACGATTTCGGTAAAGTAACGCCAGTGGTCGATTCAACGCTTGCAGTCAACTTTCTTTACAGAACTTAAACTTCGTTTATTATCATAACGCCTTCCCTTAGTGCTGAGTGGAAAGTGCTGAGTGCTGAGTGGGGATGGGGAGATGGGGAGATGGGGAGATGGGGAGATGGGGGGATGAAAGAGTGGAGTAGGGTTCTGGGTTTTGATTGGGTAGCGTTGTGGATGTTAGAAACTGACTATCCTGATTGCGGATAAAAAACAAAAACCCCAAGTCAACTTATCTCTGACTCAGGGTTTCTAATTGTTTGAACCTTCTCTTCACTCAGCACTCAGCACTTTCTACTCAGCACTGAAGATAAGGCAAAAACCCTAAGTCAACTTATCTCTGACTTAGGGTTTCTACTGTTTTGAACCTTCTATTCACTCAGCACTCAGCACTTTACACTCAGCACTGAAGATGCGGATGGCGAGACTCGAACTCGCAAGGCAAAGCCACACGCCCCTCAAACGTGCGCGTATACCAATTCCGCCACATCCGCGTATCCGCTATTGGATTAGCGCTTTACTATCATAACAGCTTATTTCAAAATTGCCTACTCCTCAGTTGGGGGCGATCGCCAAAAAGCGAAAAATATCTTCCAGAGGGGGGCGAAACCTTCTATTCTACTGAATACTGACCCAAAAGACCGAAGATGCGTTTTTCAAAGATTCTCATTGCCAATCGCGGAGAAATCGCCCTGCGAATCCTCCGCACCTGTGAAGAAATGGGGATATCCACCGTTGCCGTTCACTCTACGATCGATCGGCACGCGCTGCACGTTCAACTGGCCGATGAAGCCGTTTGTATTGGAGAAGCGCCGAGTGGAAAAAGTTACCTCAATATCCCCAACATCATTGCTGCTGCACTAACGCGAAATGCCACCGCCATCCATCCCGGCTATGGCTTTCTAGCGGAAAATGCCAAATTTGCGGAAATCTGTGCCGACCACCAAATTGCCTTTATTGGCCCTTCGCCTGCGGCGATTCGGGCAATGGGGGATAAATCCACCGCCAAAGAAACCATGAAACAGGCTGGAGTTCCCACCATTCCGGGAAGCGATGGCTTGTTAACCGACGAAAAAGAAGCCAGAACCGTTGCCCGGAAAATTGGCTACCCCGTCATCATCAAAGCCACAGCAGGCGGGGGCGGACGGGGGATGCGCCTAGTCCGCGAAGATAGCGAACTCGCAAAGCTATTTCAAGCTGCCCAAGGGGAAGCCGAAGCCGCCTTTGGCAATGCGGGAGTTTACATGGAGAAATTCATTGAACGCCCGCGCCACATTGAATTTCAAATCCTGGCGGATAGCTATGGGAATGCAATTCACCTAGGGGAACGGGATTGCTCAATTCAGCGCCGTCACCAAAAGTTACTCGAAGAAGCCCCCAGCCCCGCTTTAACGCCCCAACTGCGCCAAGTGATGGGAGATGCGGCAGTGAAGGCGGCACAATCGATTCAATATACGGGCGCGGGAACCGTTGAGTTTTTGCTAGACCGCCACGGAAATTTCTATTTCATGGAGATGAATACCCGGATTCAAGTCGAGCATCCTGTGACGGAGATGATTACGGGACTCGATTTAATTGCCGAACAAATCCGGATTGCCCAAGGGGAAAAACTGGCACTCACTCAAGCGGAGGTTAAACTGCGCGGTCATGCGATTGAATGTCGTATTAATGCTGAAGACCCCGACCATAACTTTCGTCCCCATCCCGGTCGGATTAGCGGCTATCTGACGCCGGGAGGCCCTGGGGTGCGGATGGATTCCCACGTTTATACCGATTATGAGATTCCGGCTTATTACGATTCGTTGATTGGTAAGCTGATTGTTTGGGGAAGCGATCGCGATGCGGCCATTAAGCGGATGCGTCGCGCCCTACGCGAATGTGCGATTACAGGCGTTCCCACAACCATTGGATTTCATCAAAAGATTCTGGAAACGCCCGCCTTTCTCAAAGGGGAAGTTTATACCAACTTCGTCGAACAGTTCTTTCGCTAATGCATGAGGGTCAGCAAACCTTGTTGACCTAACAGGAGTTCTCTCGCCAAGCTGAAAATGCCCACCCAAATAATCGGGGTGATATCTACACCACCGAGGGGTGGCACCAGTTGGCGCAGGGGAATTAAAAACGGTTCGGTCGGCCAGGCAATTAAATTAAACGGTAAGCGATTCAGGTCTACTTGCGGATACCAGGTTAAGATAATCCGAAAAATGAACAAAAAGGTCATCAGACCGATAAACAGCCCTAACAGAGAGCTAGAGACACTTAGCGCACTCATCATGGGTCGCCAAATTTAAGTTTTGTAACTCAGGTGCTTTCTAATTTTAACGTTATCGGGCGGTCGATCTTGCGCGTTTGGGGTAGAAGTTCTGTACAATTAGGGCTTCAATGCACTTCTCAAGCGTGTAACACATCGTTAAAATTGATGAGAATGCAATCTCAATTATTTACAGAGAGGATTTATGACTCCTTCGCTAGCAAACTTCCTTTGGAGCTTAGTCTGGGGCGCTGTCATCGTCGTTATCCCCATCACCCTTTCGCTGATCTTTATTAGTCAAAAAGATAAAATTCAACGCTCTTAAGCCGTTTGCAATTTTACTCAAGAACCTCAGCTAGCGGAATGGGGGCAGTGGCGATCGCGCTCTTGTGCCTGCAAACCGATAGACTGAGGTTTTATTATGGGATTAAGGAACTATACTCTAGCTACCCCAATCCGTTGAATCCTAAAAACAGGATCGCGATCGCCAAGCTTAACGCTTAGGATGAATTCGCCCAGCCAGAGTAGAGGATTTATGGATAAATCGCTAACACTAAGACAGGCTTAGGAGAGAAGCAATGGTAAATGTCGGACTGAACCCAGGCGCAATGCTGGGCATTGTCCTGTTTGTTGCCGGGGCGGGGCTATACTTCCTTCGATCGGTACGTCCAGAGCTAGCTAGAGATCACGATATCTTCTTTATGGCTGTAGCCGTTCTCAGCGGCGGTATTCTCTTTTTCCAAGGCTGGAGACTCGACCCAATTTTAACCTTTGGGCAATTTTTGCTCACCGGGTCTGCGATCTTCTTTGCAGTGGAAAGCATCCGCTTGCGGGGATTAGCAACAGCCCAAGCCAAGCGCAGTACGCCCATTGTTGATGATGACCGGCCCGTGAGTCCGGTATACGACTACTATTCTTATAAAGCAGAACTCGACGAACTCGAACCGCTTGAAGAAGAACAACCCATCCCCCGACGCATTCGGGGAACGCGAGTGGCGCGTCCGGGTCGGACTGACGATTATGAAGAAGATGCACCCGCACGTCCTGCACGCCGGAGTTCTAGCGCTAATGGCGGACGACCGCCGAGTGGAGGATCGACCCCTCGCAAACGCCGCCCGCGTCCGGATGAGCGTTCTACCCGTCGCCCGGAAGATTGGGATAGTTCCCCAAGCTACGGCGACGATTATCCCTATGGGGATGCCACCGGGTCGAGTGTGCCAGAAACCCCAACTCGCCCGCCCAGTTCTAGACCGAGAAGACCTCGCCCTAGACCGGATACCCCTCCACCGCGAGCAGAACGCGATAGCAAACCGACAGATTATGTAGATTATCAACCCATCGAGTCTTCAGATGATGATGAGGCAGATAATTCTAATAATTTTGACTACTAACTCGAAGTTCTCTGTGTACCCCCCCTAAACGTTTGGCAGGACGTGGCGCGTCAACCCGCACTCGCGTCCTTTCTTTATCGGTTTCGATTCAGAGCTTGCCCAATAATGCGTCGTTTTTCTTTCTACTGCGCCCTCATTGGGGCTGTTGCTAGCCTTCTCGCAGGATGCGATCGCTCGACCCTACCGATGGGGCCAGCGCCGCTGAATAGCCGCTATAAGGACGAACAACCGGCAATTAGCGGCAATGGTAGGTTTGTGGCGTTTGTGTCTAATCGGGATGGCAAGCGGCAAATTTTGCTTTACGATCTGCAATTGCGGCAGTTTGTCGATCTCCCACGCCTCAATCGTCGCGATACGATTGCTGAAAATCCTAGCATTAGCTATACGGCCCGTTATCTGGTGTATGTGGCAAGCGATCGCGGTCGGCCGGAAATTGAGCTTTACGACCGAATTACGGGGCGCGTAGAGGTGTTAACAACGGGTTATCGGGGATGGGTGCGTTCTCCAAGTATTAGTCCGGATGGTCGCTTGGTGGCGTTTGAAACGGATCGGCGCGGTCAATGGGATGTGGAAATTCTTGACCGAGGGCCTAATATTGAGCTAGACCGACCTGATGGGTTTCCTCTAGGGCAGTAAGTGAAGCGCGTTATTGTTTTATCGACATTGGCAATGACCAGTTTGTTAAGCGGTTGTGTTGGCTATCCCCGCTTGCTAGCTGAACCGTTCGATCCGGGCGGACGAAGTTTAAATAGTATTTCAGAAGATTCGAGTCCGCGAGTGGCGGGGCGGTTTGTGGTGTTGACTTCCGATCGCCGCTTCAGCCAGGATGTGTATCTATACGATTTGCAGGAACGGCGCTTAGTCGATCTACCGGGATTAAATTCTCTCGATGCGATCGCCTCTAGCCCAGATGTCTCGGAAGATGGGCGTTATATTGTGTTTGCGGCCAGTCGCCAAGGTCGCTCTGATATTTATATTTATGACCGTTCTATTCGCCAACTGCGAAATCTCACTAGCGATTTGCAAATGACGGTACGTAACCCCACCCTCAGCGCGGATGGCAGTACGATCGCTTTTGAGGCGGATGCAAATGGGCAATGGGATATTTTTGTGTACGATCGCTCCGGGCGGCCCATTGTGGGCCCCGGAGCAATGCCTTAGAGGAAAAACGACTGACTATCGCAACCCTAACCAGGTAAAGAAATCCTGACGGGTAAAGATTTCTAAAACGATTAGGGCGATAAAGCCAATCATGGCAAAGCGACCGTTAATCAATTCAGCATAGCTCGTCCACCCAAAGGAGGGTTCGGGCATCTCTTCAGTTTGAACGGTTTCGCTTAAAGGAGCAGTTGGTTTTTCTGAAGTCATGGTGTTTCTGATGGGGATGCAGACTGATGGTTTAAATTTTGCACTGATTCGATCAGCGATCGCACTTCGGTTGTCCCTTCGGAAGGTTCAAAGGTCAAGGGAAACTTCCCGCGTGCTAGCATTCGCAAGCCTAATGGCCCTAGGCTGACTAAACCCCGCAGATCGCGAAATGAGTTCCCCACCACTTGCACGCCAAACTTACGTTCGTCTACCCATCCCCCTTGCTTCACCAAATCGATTAAGACTTTGCGATGGCGGATCGAACGGCTGGCTTGGCTGTCTTTGCGCTGGAGAATTTCGCCTTTAATTTTGCCAATTTGATCGAGGGGAGCAACCTCCATCGGACACACAGAATTGCAGTAATAACAGCGCGTGCAACCCCAAACGCCTTGGGTTCCCTGATTATAATTTTCTAGGCGATCCTCGGCGCGATCGTCGCGAGAATCTGCCACCATTCGATAGGCTTTCGCTAAGGCATGGGGCCCCACAAAATCGGGGTTGACTTCGCGGGCATTACATTCGGAATAGCACGCCCCACATAAGATACAGTTTCCCGATTGGTCGAGTTGCGATCGCTCTTCGGGGGTTTGTAAAAACTCGCGTTCTGGTATTGCTCGCGCCGCCGTACTCACATAGGGTTCAACCGCCTGGAGATTATCCCAGAAACTTTGCATCTCCACAACTAAATCTCGAACGACGGGCATATTCCCCATCGGCGCAATTGTAATTGTCGGTAGCGCCTCCGATGCAGTCGGAGGATTAAAGATTTGGGAAGCGCGATCTAATTCGCTCTTGACATTTTCTTTGCAAGCGAGTGCAGAACGACCATTAATTCTCATTGCACAACTACCACAGATCGTATTGCGGCAATTCTTGCGAAACGCTAAACTTCCATCTTGTTCCCACTTAATCCGATTCAGGCAATTGAGGATAGTCTCGCCCGGTTCTACCTCTAGCTGATACTCTTGGAGGCGCGGCGTGCTTCCTGGCTCTTGGCGGATTATTCTAAATAGAACTTGCACGATCTCAAACCTTGGTTTTAAAATTTGAACCCTTACCTCAAAAATTTACAGACCTCTTGGGTTCGCCAATCACACTTTTCAGATTAACTGACTCTTGAGGTCAAACTCTCGCAGCAGGGGGCTAATTCTATATTAATCTTCCCTGAGATAGATAGCAGCACTCCACCTTGACAACACACTTCTTGGTTTTCCCTGATGACGCTTTAAGAAAAAATGAAGGCACTCATCGACCCAGGTTCTCGATCCAGAACGGGTAATGTTAATCTGTGTTCGGCCTTTTAATCCTTCTTAAGCAAAATTAAGCGTAAAAATTTTTGTGAAAACAGATAGAATTAAGGATATATTTTGATCGGGCCATTCATTGGCGACAAAATTGACTGTTAACCGACCAAGGACAAGGATCTACGGTATAAGTGATGACTGAAATTGCCACGACCCCGTTAACGGGGAAAGCTCTACTTCAAAAAGTAAAAGAACTTTCGCACTTGCCCAGAAGAGAAACTGCAAAGCGCTGCGGATACTACACGACCACAAAAAACGACCAGATGCGCGTCAATTTAACTGATTTTTATGACGCAGTTTTGGCGGCAAAAGGCGTTCCCTTAAATCCAGAAGGGACAAAAGATGGCCGGGGGCGCGAACCGACATACCGCGTCAGCGTCCACAAAAATGGTCAAATTGTTATCGGCGCAACCTACACTCAAGCAATGGGTTTACAGCCCGGAGATGAGTTTGAAATTAAGCTTGGCTACAAGCACATTCACCTGATTCAGGTGGATAGCGATAAGAGCAGCGATGGGGAAGCAGATTCTTCCGACGAGTAAGAACGTCGTGCATTTCCCAAAAATCCCGCCTCTGAAAACAGCGCGTGGGATCGCTCTCCAACATCAATGCTAGGAAGCGCAGATTGCTTCAGAGGTTACGATCCATTGTGTATTGAGTTCGCCAATTTAGCATTTTTAGGAGTAGCAGAGACTCCAAAGCTATGGCTGAGTAATGCGAATGCGATCGCTAAAATTACTGCCTTTTTCTCGATCTGGTTAGCAATTTGGCTCCCAATGGCAATACCAATTGCTAGCGCCTTGAAATGGCATCCTCCTAAACCCCTGTTAGCCGAGCAAAAGCTCTATTTACTGCTTCCGCTCTACCCGATCGCTCCCCTGTTATTATGGGGGGTGACTCAGGTAGAGGGAAGTTCTTGGGCCGACTATGGTTTATCTGTGGATTGGCAATTTTTGCAATCTCTGGGGATAGGATTAGGGTTGGGGGTTGGGAGTCTCGCTGCTTTATTTGGACTGCAATTTCTCTGCGGTTGGTTCGCTTGGCAGTCAAATTCTCAGCCCCCTTTGCAATCAATTTTACTCCCGACTCTTGGATTAGGATTGTGGATAAGCGGGACAGAAGAAGCGATCTTTCGCGGATTTCTTCTGACTCAACTGCAATCTGAGTATTCACCTGCAATCTCAGCAGTCGTTTCCGGGTTAATTTTTGCCCTCCTCCACTTAATTTGGACGCCGAAAGAAACGTTTCCTCAACTTCCGGGTTTGTGGTTAATGGGAATTGTTTTAGCGATCGCGCGTTGGGTGGATGGCGATTTAATTAGCCTTGCGTGGGGACTTCATGCGGGATGGGTGTGGGCGATCGCCACTTTAGACACGGCCAAGGTCTTAGAATATACGCCAAAAGCCCCCCGTTGGCTAGTGGGTTTTAACGAAAAACCGCTGGCTGGGTTGATGGCGATTAGCTTGCTGGCTGTATTTGCGCTAGGAGGCTTATTCAAGATTAATCTGACGCACGGCTTCTAGAACCTCTGCTTCGCTCATTCCCGGTAGAATTTCCGGTTCGTACAGCAGAGAAATGACGGCTCGATCGAGTTGAGTATATTCGGTGGTATCCGTCCATCCCTCGTAAAAGATACTGTCTTGATAGCGCCAGGAATCTCGCATTAATCCCAAAGACTGGGTAATTTCTTCGCGGATCAGGTGGTTGCGTTCGGTTTGGGTAATCTCAACCGTAGAGATTAAAACGATCGCGCGGTGAATTTGATGATCTTCCCACCAAGCCCAGAAAAAACCATAATTTCCGGGGATCGCGTCGGGGAGATAGTCGCGAAATTGTTCGGGCGGGACTAAATAAACCTTAAGATTGGGATGGCTGCGGTCTTTAACAAGGTGAATGCCCTGAGTCAGTTCGTTAAGTTCTGCAACGACGGTGGCGATCGCTTCTAAATCTGCGACGGTTGGCGATCCAAACACGCCAACGCGAATTTCCCCTTGCCATTTTTTAACAGTGCGATCGCGACCATTGTATTCTGAACCCAATCCCACTTCCAAAAAATAACTGACTTCCTCTGGACTATAGTGGCGACGCCTTGGAGTTTGAGGGGGAACCCGGAGAAAGTACCACACGCCTGTCACAACGAGAATACTGAAGATAAAGGTTGCGATCGCGCCTTGAGTTAAAGATTTTCGGTATTTTCTGGGAGGGAAGCGTCTTAATAATCTCATCTAGTCGTCCCTACTGGTTGACTTTATCGTCAATCTTAGCAGGCTCTCGCTTTTATTTCCCTGCAAGTCCGTTAATTTCTCAACTGAACAGCGCTAAATTTGAGATAAAGAGAAAACGCGACACTCTTTTAAGTAAATATCATCATTTAGCTTCGTAACTTCCGGTACATTATCAATCAAATTATATTGCACCGTTCCCGCATAAATTGCCAGCGCCACATTGAGAATATCTAAAAAGTTCAGCAACCACTGACCTTGAGATTCTGGCAGATCCTTGTAATACTCTAATAAGTCTGTAATCCGCTTCTCTAAATGGACTTGAGCCGAGGGGCAAATCAAAATCAGCTTGACTAAAAGCAAAACAAAAGACAAGGGATTGCCCTGAGAAATCAACTGAACAAATAAATCGGATGGCTGATTCTTGGTTTCCATAATCAGAAAATCAATCGCCCGATTGCAAGTTCTTAGGAGTAAATTAGGCTTGAGAGCTTGCGCCTCTTGCTCGACATAAAGTTGACCTATTTTACTAGCTAGCTTGCCATCAATCAGTTGAATAATTTGAGGTTGAGTGACTGAGAATTTCAAGTATTTTCTGAGGCTTTGCTTGAATTCTTGATAGGTTTGCTGTTGCGTTTGTTGAATAAAAATATTAGCAATATTAGCGTAACTAAACTGTCCTTGTCTAACCAATAGCTTTTTAACCCATTTCAGCAAATTATCCGAGAGTTGAGTTGGATTGGTTGCGGGTTCTGGGTGCAACGTAGCAGAATGGGTTCGCGCCGTATACAAAGCCAGATTAAACTTAAATTGATCCTTTAAGGTTTTGGCCCGAATTCGAGCCGCACAGCGTTGCTCTACAGAATTATTTAAATCTAGCGCTTGGCTCATCAAAAAATAAGAGCTATAACGCTGTACCCACTTAGGTGAGTAGGCTTCATCAAATTTAGTTACATAGAGTAAGAGTTCTTGATAGTCGGGACTTGCCACAAAGTTGTTCAACCAAACCCGGAGGCGATTCACCTGAGTAGACTGAAAACTAGAGGGGCGAGGAAGTTGCTTAAATAACTGAATGAGTTGATTGGTGAGGTGCGTTTGGCGGGAAGTTTCCCAGTTATTGACGAGGATAAAGAAAACTCGTTTTAATAGCAGACAAAAGTCTTTTTCTTGGTTCGCCCGCAGCAGGTCGTAAAGGGCTTGATAAGCATTCTGAGAAGCAATTTGAGGCGCAAATTCAATAAAGAGGTTAGCGAACGATTCAAGGGCGTCTGTGGGGGGCTGACGGGTTACACAGTCGAGGAAGTATTGACTAATAACCTCTTGAGCTTGAGAATTTCTCGATCTCAAGCAGGAGGAGGAGAGATCGCCAGTGGTTGCTGTCTGCATGAGATGAAGTCATAAATGCTACAGCCTCAATATCTCGCGTTTTCCTAGACTGCCTTGTGACTCTCCAATCTAGGATATTGTGAAGCTTCTCAGGGTCAACGGCGATCGCGATCGCAATCTCAACCCCGTTAAACCGTTTCCGGCAATTGCGGCACAATCGTTAAATCGTGTAACGGTTGACCCAACAGACAAGACCAATGGCAGACCCATAGATCGGGCGACTGCACCCCGATACTAGCTAAGGCGGGAAAATCGGGAAACGGCAGCAAGCGATCGAAGACAATCTCCTGGGGCGTTAAATCGAACTGCACCAAATAGACGCCAGGAGTTGCCCGCAGGCGTTCCAGGAGGCGATGGCTGAGGTGATAAAGGGGTTGGCGATCGCGATCGGCCAGATCGAACGGTTGGACGTAAGTTCCCTCTGGAGTCAGGGCGATCGCCTCCGCATACAAAGGCCCCTTCGCCGTCCGCACAATCGGCAACCAATAGCGACCTTCCCCAACCTCATATCCCCAGCCTCGCACCACCTGCCGCAGATCCTCCACCGCCTGACACGCCTGATAAACCGCTTTAGCCGGGAAATCTAGACCGGAAGGAAGTTTTAAGGTTAACGGACAAAACAGCGCCTCCTGGGGCAAAATCAAGCCCTCTGCCAGCACTTGGACAATCGGCGGCTCTACCGAAACCGTTGGCGCAATTCCAGAACGGAACGCTTCCTCTAGCGCCTCTGCTAAAACCTGAGCGTGCCGATCCTCGTCAATGCCAATAATGACTTTAAGCATTACCAAAGGTTGGAATTCCGACCGAAGCACCAACCTTGGGGAAACTCGGTAAATCAATGCGCGACGTATTGCGGCTTCTAATCGCCAGACGATAGCTAACGCTTTGTAACTCTGCGTGGAGTTGGCGATTTTCCCGTTGTAACATGGCCACCTTTTGTTTCACCGGCTCCATCCGTTCGGCAAACTTCTGGCGATAAATCCGGGGTAACTCCTGAACCACCTGTTCTAACATCCGACTGCGATCGGTTAATTCTTGAACCGTTTGGCGCAACTGATAAATTTCACCATCGCGAGACGAAATCTGCTCTTGGTAAAACGTTACCTGTTGCTCAAACCCCTGCAACTGCTCTCTGAGGGCGCGCATTTCCGCCATATGGCGTTCTGACACCTGGCGAGTCGGCAAATAGGTGGCATTGCCTTTAACCAAGCGAAACAGTTCTTGCGAAAGTTGTTGCACTAACTGATCGCGCATTTGCAACTCTTCGCGCAGGCGAGTCACTTCGGCTTGTAGCTGTTGAAAGCTTTGAGGGTCAGTAGTGAAGGTCACGTTTTCGTAGCTCCGTTAACTTAATGATGCGTACTGCTGCAAATTATCTTCCCAAATCCGGGGTGGAGATGCACGACGAATATCCCGCCAAATGGCTGTTGCAGCTAATGTACCATCTGCCACGGCAATTGACACCTGGTTAATGCCCTCTTTTAAATCTCCGAGAGCAAAAATCCGGGGGTGCGAAGTGCGGCACATCTCCCCTGTCGGCAGGTTATTGCCTTTCCACTCTAGATCCAGACCTTTGAGATAATCGCTATGGTAGCGAGAACCCATTGCCACTAATCCAGTTTCTAGGGGTACGACAGTGCCATCAGCCAATTCCACGCCACTCATGAGATGATTTTCCCCTACAAAGCGCTTGAGGGGCTGTTCAAATAGCGGATAGCCGTGGTCTTTGAGTTTTTGCCGCATGGCATCGCTGACTGTAAATAAGCCTTGGGTAAAGACGCTGATATAGGGGGTAAACCAGTTTAAGACAAAGGCGGTGTTAATGGCCGATTCTGTAGCCACAAATAGACCGCATTGTTTATCCGCCATTTCGTAACCATCGCAAATCATGCAGACATGCAGGTTATATCCGGCATAGTCGTAGACATTTTGCATGTCTGACAGTTGGGGGAGATGGTCGATAATGCCGCTGGCCGCAATCAGGTATTTGCAGCGCAAAATGGGATAGATGCTGTTTTCTTTGCCAACTTTGACTCTGATGGCAAAGGTTTCTCCTTCATCAATGACTTCTTCGACATAGCCGCGCAGGAAGTCGCCATCGAGTTCGAGATAATGTTTTTCACCATTTTGCAGCAGGGTTCGTCCGGGGGTTTCGGGTTCAAGACCTAAATAGTTGGTGACGTTTTGCATCCAAAAGGAACGACCTCGACCTTTTTCGATGATTAGGCTAGAGAGGCGATAGCGTTGCAGGTAAATGCCTGCGGATAAACCCCCTGCACCGCCACCCACAACAATCGCATCGTAGACATGGGACGAACGTAGATCGATATTTTTCTTGGATAGCTTCATAGCCTGACCGAAAGCGTTAAGGAATATAGAGAACAAATTCAACTAAAGAGGGAGGCATTATTCGCACTCGCTTCTACTGTATCGCTTGTTGAGGGGTGACACCCTAGCGTGTGAAGTTTAGTGTCGCAGATGCGGAACGCTCGCCAAGCCTGTGAGGTAACAAGGGGAGAGAAAACCATCTACTCGTGCTATATAGCAAAGTGCTGTTGCTTTAGCACACCCAGTAGCGGTGTGCTGAGTTAAAACCGAGTGAGTCTCATCTTTTGAGCAGTTCAGTCTGTCTTAACTTTACTCAGTACAGCTATGCAACGGAGGGCATAGGTTTAAAGGGGGGCTATTCCTTTAGCGCGAGGAGGATCGAGACCGCTAAGTGACAAGATTGAGGAAGGTAGGGAGACACAGGTTGCGAATTGCGATCGCGATCGCACAACTTGCCTGAATTCTCTCACTCCTGATAGAGGACAACGCTCACCTCAAAACCTAGAGTGCGATCGCACCCAACCCCGATCTTCCATCACGACGGCTTGAAGGGTTCTCTGGGATTATAGGTACATCGATTGGACAATTACAAAACGTAATCCGTACATTCACCGTTTTGTCTTCTCTCTTTCTACTCGATTGTGGAGGAAGAGTTATGTTTCCCTTGTTGGCTCAGAGTGAATGCAGAATGACACCCATACATCAGATGTCATCAAATGGTTTTAATCCTGACCTCTCGCAAAGTCCGGTCCAATACCGAGGCTGGTTAATTAGCACGAAAATGATTAACGGTCAGCTTTGGATACGCTGGCAGCACCCTAACGACACCTTTCCGCGTTATGGTCGGCCGGTTGTGTCTGGAGATTTGGCAGCAACCATTAGTCACGTTCGCTTTCTGATCGATGTTGCCATTAAGCTAGAAGCCAACACGCCGCGCAAACCGAGTTAGGCAGGCGTGCCGATTTCACCAACTCAACTCAGGGTGCTGACTTTTATTTGGTTGCCACAACGGCCAAGTTCCAAGCCATCCGCTTCATCAGGGGTAACTGCTTCAATAATCTATCCCATTGCTCTAAACGGCGATAGGCTGGCTGAAGTCGTTGCTGCTCGATAATAATTTTTTTCCAGTAACGCTCTTGATTAGGATTGACTTTCTCGATCAAATAAAAGCGAACAAAGATCCAAAGCGTCGCGATCCAGAAAGCGTCCCAAACCGTTTCGGAATACAGAGAACGCACGTAATTGACAATATTAATATCTAAGGGCATCTCGTCTTCAGTTCTGACTTGAGTTGCCATCCGGCGATAGATATTAATTGCCGGATTGTGTTTTAAAGGGTCCCAAAAGCAGGCTTTTCCCCCCGGCTTGAGAACGCGATGCATCTCCCGAATGGCGATTTTAGGATCGCTAATGTGATGCAACAAATTGGAAGCGTAAACAAAATCAAAGCTATTATCCGGAAAATCGAGCGCCATTGCATTGGCCACTTGTCCTTCAATGGCGACGCCGTTAGACTCTGCGAGTTCTAGCGCCACCTCCACCATCCCTGGAGAATAATCGGTTGCTACGCAATTCGCGCCGCGTTGGGCAAAATAGACGCTATTTTCTCCCGCACCGCAACCTAAATCTAGCAATCGCTTACCGCGAAAATCGCCCATATTCCTGAGAATAAAGCGATTTTCTGGGGCAGTACAGGCTTCAAAATAATCGGCAACCCGAATCCCATCCACCTCAATACTAGAGGCCCATCGATCGTGAAATTGCCGTTCTCTGGATAAAGTATCGTCTTGCATACGGGTATCGCTAACTTAGATAAACGTAAAGTATGACGCACCGAGATGCAAATTCGTGACCCCTTGAACGATCGCGATCAATTCATCGGCACTGCTTAAGCCCTTAATCCCATCATTATCAACAAACAACAGCGTACTGGGAAGATTTTCGATCGATTGAACGCTGAGGATATAGCCATCGGAGATATTCGCCGCAAAGTTAACGCGCGTTAGCTGGATCTTATCTTGGGCGGGATTAAAGTCTGTAATTACCGCAACGCCAAAAGCCGTAGTGTTGCCATCGTCATAGTAAATCTTTTGTCCATCTCCCAAGACAAACCGATCTGAACCTGCACCCCCCGTTAGGATATCGACTTCTCCCAAACCTGGTGAAGCGCTATTGGGATCGACCCCGGTGAGGACATCATCGCCTAAATCGCCGTAAAGAAAGTCGCTGCCGGTTCCGCCAAACAGGTAATCATTACCTTTGCCGCCGTAGAGGGTATCGGTGCCATCATTGCCAAAGAGAAAATCGCTGTCGTTGTTCCCGCTGAGGAAATCGTCGCCATTCCCGCCACTCAGGAAATCGTTATCTTTACCCCCGTAGAGGGTATCGTTACCATTTCCCCCTTCAAGTTGGTCGTTGTCTCGGTTTCCGTAGAGAATATCGTCGCCATCAAACCCTCTGAGGGTGTCATTTCCGCCCAAACCTTGAATCAGGTCATTGGTGGGGAAACCATTAATCAGGTCTGCACTCTCAGTTCCGATTAAGTTTGCCATAATCGCACGCAATGGAAGGATCTGCTTAGTTTACTACGGGGTGGTATGCGCTCAAGAGGTTTAGCAGTCGGGAGAGGCTAAAACAAAGCAGAACGGGGGTTAAAGGATTCGATTTGGCGTAACTTCTCGTAAAGTTCGATTTCTGGGGGACTGGGATCTTTGGGGGTGGCAATTTGCACTTCAACAATTTGGTCGCCGCGATCGCCATTTTCTCCTAAATAACCCTTATTTGCCAGACGCAGGCGCTGTCCGGCGACGACGCGCGGCGGAACGCGCATTTTCACTAACCCGTCGAGGGTGGGAATTTCAATCTGTCCGCCAACAATGGCTTCGCTGGGGGTGAGGGGGAGTTTGCAGTAAATATCGATGCCCTCTAGCTGGAAGAAGGGATGCCGCGCTACGGTAATTTTCAGGTAAAGATCGCCGCCACCCATGCCTTGACTACGCAGGCGAATGCGTTGACCGCTGACCATTCCAGGGGGCATATCTACTTCTAGCGATCGCCCATCTTCTAAACGAATTCGCTCTTGACCGCCAGTATAGGCTTTTTCTAGGGGCAAGGTTAACTGGGCTTCAATATCGCGCCGACTGGAACGCGCGGGAATGGTATAGGCGGTTTTGGTATTGCCAGGGCGATAGGTATCGTAGGAATTATCGCGAATCTTGGCTCTAGCGCCTACAGGAGCCGTAGAGCGTTCTTCCCGGCGACGATTGAGCAGTAGATCGATAAACTTGTTAAAGTCAGGATATTGGGCAAAATCGACATTCTCTTCGTTTGAGCGATTGCGGTTGCCCAAATCGCGCAGCGAATCACCCCAAGTCTTGGTCGGACGCGCATTGGAACGACCGCGAAAGCCCGATTTTCCCCAATAATTACTAAATTGATCGTACTGGGCGCGACGGCTGGGATCGGAAAGCACGTCATAAGCTTCGCCAATCTCTTTAAATTTTTCCTCGGCGCTTTTATCTCCTGGGTTTAAGTCGGGGTGAAACTGTCGGGCTAAACGCCGGTAGACTTTCTTGATTTCATCGAGGGAAGCATCTCTGGAAACTCCCAGAATCTGGTAATAGTTCCGAAAGTTTTGCATAAGGTGAATTGGAAACTAGAAGAGGGTGGGGGACAAAGAGTGCTGAGTAGAAAGTGCTGAGTGCTGAGTATAGAAGAGGGTGGGGAGATAGGGGAAGAGGGGAGTTGGGAGTTGGGGAAGAAGAGGATGGGGGGATAGGAGGATGGTGGGAAACATCAGACTCAACACTCTCCTCCCACTCAGCACTCAGCACTTTACACTCAGCACTTAGAGAAGCACTCAGCACTTAGGCGTTACAGCCAGTCGTCATCCTCATCATCCCAATCTTCATCTTGATAATAATTACCATACCGGCTGGCTCGTGCGGGTTCTGAGCGAGAACTGTAGGGGTCTCGCGGATCGCGAGGGGGACGGCGACTCGGCGGCGGGGGTGGCGGGGGGGCTGCCGGGTAGGAGGTATAGGGATCGTCGCGGCGATCGCCTCCTGTAATGGTACGACGAATGGAGCCGAAGAAATCATCCTCGTCTTCCTCGCTGAGGCGCAAGCGCACCTCGCGATTTAACTCATACAACACATCTTGCAGGTCAGCGCCCACTTGGTCAATGCCGCGATCGTCGCCGCGCTGCAAACTGTCGCGCAGTTCTTGAATCAGCGGGTCAATCCGACGGCGATATTGATTGGAAAACTGAATGCCAAAGTCGAGGGTGGCTTCGCGCAGTTGGCGTTCGGCTTGGTTAATTAAGGCTTCGGCGCGGTTGCGTTTTTCGACCCGTTCGCGGCGTTCTCGGTCTACTTGGGCGTAGCGTTCGGCGTCGCGAATCATTTGGTTGACTTCCTCTTCGCTGAGGGTGGACGCGCCTTGAATGGTGACGCTTTGTTCGCGTCCGGTGGTGCGGTCGAGGGCTGTTACTTGTAAGATGCCGTTGGCGTCGATATCAAAGGCAACTTGGACTTGGGGGATACCTCTGGGGGCGGGAGGAATGCCGGTGAGTTTAAATCGTCCTAAGCTTTTATTATCGCCAGCCATTTCCCGTTCCCCTTGCAGGGCATGAATTTCGACCACGGTTTGACTGTCTTCGGAGGTGGAGAACACATCAGAACGCCGTACCGGGATGGTGGTGTTGCGGGGAATGAGTTTCTTCATGGTGCCGCTGGCGGTTTCGAGGCCCAAGGATAGAGGCGTGACATCTAGCAGCAGAATGTCTTTCACGACCCCGGCGAGGATTCCGGCTTGGATGGCGGCCCCAACGGCGACAACTTCATCGGGGTTGACGTTCTGGTTGGGTTCTTTGTCAATTAGGGAACGAACCAGTTGCTGAACGAGGGGAATGCGCGTTGAACCGCCGACGAGAACAACTTCATCGATTTGGACGGGGTTCATTCCGGCATCGTATAGCGCCTGTTTGACGGGACGCCGCAACCGACTAATCAAATCGCCGCATAGGCTTTCAAACTGCGATCGCTCTAAGCGGGTTTCAATATGTTTGGGGCCGTCTTCGGTGGCGGTAATAAACGGCAGGTTAATGTCAGTCACCATAACCCCAGATAGCTCAATTTTGGCTTTTTCTGCGGCTTCTGTGAGGCGTTGCAGGGCTTGGCGATCGCGTCTGAGGTCTACCCCGTCAGTTTCTAAAAACTGTTCGGCCAGCCAATCGACAATTTTCTTATCAAAATCATTCCCCCCCAGTTGGGTGTCGCCGCTGGTGGCTTTGACTTCAAATACGCCATCGCCGACTTCGAGAATCGACACATCAAACGTCCCGCCTCCCAAGTCAAACACCAAAATAGTCTGGCTTTGGCTGCGATCCATCCCATAGGCTAAAGAGGCGGCGGTGGGTTCGTTGAGAATCCGTTTCACTTCTAATCCGGCGATCCGTCCGGCGTCGCGGGTGGCTTGGCGCTGGGAGTCGTTAAAATAGGCCGGAACCGTAATCACGGCCCCGGTGACAGGTTGTCCTAAATAACGGCTGGCATCGTCGGCGAGTTTCCGCAAAATCAGCGCCGAAATCTCTTCGGGGGCAAAGTCTTTTTTCAGGCGGGGACATTTAATTTTGACGCTGTTGAACTCATCGCGCCGGATCGTGTAGGGGACGCGCTTGGAGTCGGGAGAGAGTTCGCCATATTTGCGACCAATGTAGCGTTTGACGGCGTAAAAGGTGTTTTGGGGATTGAGGACGGCTTGGCGGCGGGCCATTTGGCCGACGAGGATTTCTTCATCTTTACTAACGCCAACAACTGAGGGCGTTGTCCGCATCCCTTCGGCATTGGCAATGACCACTGGCTTGCCGCCTTCCATCACAGCTACCACTGAGTTTGTTGTTCCCAGGTCAATGCCAACTATTTTGCCCATGCGTGACTGTTCTCCTCGCGTTTTCGATCGTGTCCTAAATTTATGTTGAGAACCATTGCTGGATTTATTCTATCTTGAGCTAGAGACTCGACGAGTATCCGGATACCTTTTAGGGGGAAATTTGCGCTTTACCCAGCAGGAAGTAAGTGAACATCTCGCCTTTGCCTTTAATGTAAACTTGTCCGCGCGGGGTGAGTTCGTAACCGTCCTGTAGCAGGTCGTAAGTGACAGATGACACTTGAATGCAACCGGCGACTCCATGAGATTCCATGCGGCTGGCTGTGTTTACGGTATCGCCCCAGAGATCGTAGATAAATTTTTTGGTACCAATGACGCCCGCGACAACGGGGCCGGTGTGGATGCCAATGCGGATACTAAAGTTTTGGTCGGTTTCTGCGTTAAATTGGGCGGTGGCTTCTAACATATCGAGGGCAATTTCGGCGATCGCCCTGGCATGATCGGCACGGGGAACGGGTAAGCCGCCGACGACCATGTAAGCGTCGCCGATGGTTTTGATCTTTTCTAGCTGGTGGTGTTCGGTGAGGGCGTCAAATTTTGAGAAAATCTGGTTCAGCAGTCTCACGAGTTGAACGGGCGAGATTTGGCTAGAGAGTTCGGTGAAGCCAACGATATCAGCAAACAGGACGGTAACATCGTCAAAGTTTTCGGCGATCGCGCCCGAAGAAGATTTGAGGCGTTCGGCAATCCGTACCGGTAAAATGTTTTGCAGCAGGCGTTCGGTTTGTTTTTTCTGGTAAGCCAGGGCCATTTCTGCGTGCTTGCGTTCGGTAATGTCCATCACAGTCCCAATTAGGCGTACAGGTTCGCCTTGGGCGTTACAGATCGTTTTACCTCTGCTGTTGAGGTAGCGCGTGGTGCGATTGCCAGCAGCATCGGTGCGAACGATCCGAAAGTCTAGTTCGTATGTACTGCGCTGAGTCAGGGCGCGTTCGATGGACGTGACCCAAGTTTGGCGTTCGTCGGGATGGATATATTCCACGAAGTTGAGGTAGGTGAAGGACTGGATTTGCGGATCGATACTCAAAATCCGGAAAAATTCATCCGAACCCGTCATTGTTTGGGTAGCGAGGGTGAGTTCCCAACTGCCCAAATGAGAGATCGCTTGGGCTTCTGCTAGGTTGGCTTCGCTTTCAATTAAAGCAGTTTCGGTGCGCTTGCGCTGGATAAATTGCCCCAGTTGGCTGGTAATGGCGATCAGGGTTTCGATGACTGGATCGTCTTGGGGACGGCGATCGCGACTCCAAAAGATTAAAATCCCAACGATTTCTTGGGCGGGTACTGCAATGCCAAAGGCGGTTTGCATCCCATCGGCGATCGCGGCGGCGATCGCGCAAGAAGGAGGTTCGCTGCGAATATCCTCAATCCATTCGGGGACGCTGGTTTCCCATAATCGACTTAAAAGACCTTGGGGCGGATCGAATTGGCTTTGCTGTTGAATGTCTGATAGTTGCGTTAAGGGCAGATCGGCCGACACCCAACGCGTCATGCAGTTGAGGGAAGGAAGCAGATCGGGGGAAGTGCGGGTGGGATATTGCGGTAGCCAGAATTCGCTGGCATCCCATTCTAGGTTTTCACAAATAGCCCGTAGCAGTTTGGGCATGGCTTCTTCTACGGTTGTGGCTGCTGACAAAATCCAGGTCGCAGTATACTGAGATACCAAGCGATGTTGGGCTTGCTGACTTTTGGTAATATCGCGTCCAACGTATATAAAATCTTTTTGAGGAAGATTAGACGATCCTAATGTATTAGAATTCACAACCGAGCAGGAAAAAGCGATCGATAGCTTTTTTCCGCTTTTGGTTCGACAATCAACTTCTATATCTTGTAAAACCTCGTTTTCTTGTAAATAGTCGCATTGATGGATAATTTGTAATAAAAGGTTTTGCTCGCCAAAAAGCTGAGTCAGCGAACAATTCAGCAGTTCTTTTTCAGGATATTCCAAAAGTCTTTGCGTTGCCTGATTAACTTTTTTGATGGTTCCATAGCGGTTGACAATTAACAGAGGATCTGCCATTGAAGAAATGATTTGCTGGATATAGTTTTCGGAGTTTCGCAGAGAAGTTAGTAATAGTGCAGATTCATTAGTGGCTTGAACCAGGCGCTGTTCTAAAGCCATTTTGTCAGTGACATTTTCTAGAAACAAAATTAAGCTACTTGTTGCCCCAGCTTGCTTGTAGGACATGACATAAAGATCGAGATAGACCTGTTCTCCCTGGTCGTCGATCCGACTGATTCCTTTGAGATCGAAACTCTCTTGTTCTCCGACTAAAACTGCATTTAAGGTTTCCTCTAATCCAAATAACTCAGGAAAATCTTGACGGATATCTTCGTTCAAACTTAAAGATTGAGCATCAGAAATTAAGTGCAAAATCCCCGGAGACAAGGACTGAATTAGCAAATTTTCATCTAAGATTAAATATTCGATATGATGTGGCGTGAAAATTGGAGACACTGGAATATTCATAAACTTTGCCAGTTTGGTATGATGAAATGAGAATTGGGATCTTTTCTGAAATTGCCGATCGGCTTTGGAATGATTTAAGGATTCCTATCAACTGCAAATCGGCGATTCGCATTAGCGAAGCCATATCGTAGGCTCTAGCGATCCGTAGGAATATGTCCTGGAATCGAACTATCCACACTTCTGTTTCTGGATGGAGAGTTTGCAACGAACTTGACAAAATCCTTTAAGAGAGTACACCCATGTCCCTCATCCACAGATTTGCATGTTTTGTATTCTAGCAAAGAGCGATCGCTTGTTTAACCTCTTGAGCGATGTTCTGGGTAGAAGATAAATTCACCGGAGAATAGATGTTTTCTAGAAAACCTATGAATCCTATTATTAGTAAACTTTTAGCCCCGCGACATATGGAATACTTGACTCTTAGTGCTGACTTAAAGATTGTTGAATTATCGCCTACAATTGCTCAATTTGCTGATAGTCCTCAGCATGTTCTTCCCGGTCAAGATGTCCGTTTAGGCTTTCCTGAAATTACGGGTTCTGAAGAAATTCTACATCAAGTTTATCGAGGTCAAGTCAGCAGCTTTAAAATTGAAGGAATTGAACGGTCTTCTCAACCCAATCCACCTCTCTACATTAGTTTATATATTTTAGAATACAAAGAAGATTATCCAGCGGATAAACGCTTACTTTTATTGGTAGAAAACGTGACTGAAGTGATGACCTTGCGCCAATCTTTAGTTCAACGTGCCAGCGAGGCAGAACTCTTACTCAGCGCCTTAACAGCTTCTCAAGACTACAATAATAAAATCCTGTTTGGGATGGGAGATCCTTTATTTGTCACCACTGCTTCTGGTAAAATAAAAACAGTTAACTTAGCGGCTCAAAATCTGTTTGGCTACACCGAAGGCGAGCTAATTGGGCAACCCATTTCAACGCTGATTACTGACCTAGAATACTTAGCTGAAATTGCCACGAATTTGCCCTTAGAAAGCTGGAGAAGCCTCCCCAAACTGGAGCGGATTTGTCAAACCAAGCTGGGCAATGAGGTGGTTATTGAACTCTCCTGCGCGCCCATTCAAACTGAGGTCAGAAATTTATACGATTTAGTTTATATCGGTCGGGATATTACTGAGCGTAAAAAAGCGGAAATTGAAATTAAAAGAGCGTTGCAAAAAGAGCGGGAGTTAAACGAACTCAAATCTCGCTTTATTAAGATGGTTTCCCATGAATTTCGCACGCCAATCACGACCATTATTAGTACAGCCGATTTATTGCGTCTCTATGGTAATAATTATTCTGAAACTGAAAAATTAGAATATTTTAAGTTGATTCAAGAAGCCGCAAATGCCATTAACCATTTAATTGAAGATGTTCTGGTTTTAGAACGAACAGATATTGACAATTTGCAGTTTAATCCGCGTCCGTTCGAGTTAGGAACATTCTGCCACGATCTGCTCAGGGAGTTACAAGTTAGCGATCGCGGTAAGCATTCCTTTCAGTTCAACGCCCTAGGAGAACCCCTACAAGTCGTGATGGATCGGGACTTGTTACGGTGTATTTTAAGTAACCTCCTCTCCAACGCGATTAAATATTCGCCCATCAATTCCGAGATCCAACTGACTCTCCTTAACCAAGAACCCAATGTAGTTTTTGAAATTTGCGATCGCGGAATTGGGATCGCCCCTCAAAATCAGCCCTACTTGTTTGACTCTTTTTACCGAGGTCAAAATGTCGGACAGGTTTCTGGAACGGGTTTAGGACTCACCATCGTCGAACAGGCGGTTAAAGTCCACCGAGGGCGAATTATCCTCTCTAGCGAACTGGGAAAAGGGACAACGTTTCGAGTCACCCTACCGATGTATCCCCTCAATGATATTGGAGGATAACACCTGAAACAGATCGTCTACATACAATCCGGTTTTAGCAGAAGTGGAATAGGTTGCAATAATGGCAGGGTTAGATACCGCATTTTCCTTTAGCAAAAACGCTAGATGCTCCTTATCCATTAAATCGGTTTTATTATAGGCGATCGCGATCGCGCCTTTCGGGTTCACCGCTTGGAATAGTTGAATATGCTGAGATAGACTTTCTAGGGTTTCCGGACGCGTCACATCTGCGACTAAAATCGCCGCCGCCGCACCCTGAAGATAACTTTGGGCGATCGCCTTAAACTTAGTCTGTCCTTCAATATCCCAAATTAAAAGCTGTAAATTAGCAGAAGAAGTCCCCTCTAGCGTCGCAATTTCCACCGTTTTACGCGAAATTTTTACCCCCACGGTCGAGAGATAGCGATCGCTAAAAATTCCCTCCACAAATCGCCGAACCAAACTCGTTTTTCCGACGCCAAAATCACCGACCAAACAGATCTTCTTAGAAATGAGATTCATAGGGGCTATTGAGTATTGGGTTTCAGGATTACCTCAAATCTGACGCATCGGCTCAAATGTAAAGGAGCAGTCGGCGAGATACCCGGAGGTAGTTCTAGCGTACCACTCGTTTGCAATCGATTTGCGGCAATTCCTTGCGCTTGCAAAAGTTTCTGAATCGCTTCGGCGCGTTGCGTCGCAATTTTTCTTCGATCGGCTGGGGTTCCAATCGTATCGCTATGGCCAATAATTCTCAAATGAATAGCTGGATGTTTTTGCAAAAGATTGCGAAGCGGAATCAATTTTTGATTGAGATCGTTAGGATTGGGTTCTGTTGAACCTAACTCAAAGTAAAATCGGCTGTTGACGACATCTTGTTCTAGATTAAACATCGTCACCACCTTACGAACGCCCGGAATCTGTTCAAAGGCTTGAACCATTAACTGAGGATTGGTGTCATTAAACAGAATTCCTTGAACGTTAACTTGCTCGTTTTCATACTCGGCGGCGATCGCCATATTACCCTGTTGGTTGAGTAACGTGGCAAGGCGTTGCACCTCGGCGGCGACTAACTCTGGATCGGGGGGAACATTCACCGCAATAATGCGATTAATTAATTCTCGATTGGGGGCCTCTAATTGCGTGACGGCTTCGGCTTTAGACCGCAGATATTCTGTCGGGACTCTTCCGCGCAGGGTAACGCTATCGCGGCGAACCTCCGGTACCACCCGGTAAACCGATAACTCCGGAGAAGATAGCAAAGCTAACGAAATCTTGGCACTAATTTGGCGATTCACATGCTGGTGGTATTGCCAAATTCCCCAAGGAATCAGAGCAATCCCTAAAATTGCGAAGACGATCGCCAATAAGGCTATCGGACGCTTGGTCGGACGATTGGGTTGAAATTCTTCGCTTAACGCTTCCAGGCGGTTGTGAATGGCTGGAGGGACTTTAGATAAATCGCCATCAAATTCTTCGATGGCGTTACCGTAACGCAGGGTAATTAACCCCAGTTGCTCGCGGAGACTGTTAATAAAGGCTTTCGGAGGGTCGCCTTTAACCGCAGCCGCGAGATAGCAGTAACCCACAAATTCAATAATAATCCGCGAATCGCCATAATCAATTTGATCGAGTTCCGAGACACTGCCCGATCGCGCAAAGCAGTCATTGGCAAAACTGCGGATAGCGGTGAGCATTCCCGCCATTAAATCCGATTCAAGGCGATGTTCTGAGCTAGATTGAACCTCTGCAATCACCAATCCTGAAGCGGCTTGAATCAGAAAAACCGCCTGCACTGTAAAAGGCATAGCCTCTTGCAAAATCAGTTCCGCTTCAGAAACGCCAAGCATTTTGGCGCGGATTTTGCGCTGAACGCCTTTGGGACTTAACGCATTTTCGACTTGTTGGTTAATGGTGCGAATGGCTTCCCCCATATATTTAGAAATGGTGCTGCCAATGACCGGGTAGAGCGCATCAATCATGGATTCGCGTTCTAAGTCAATTTGCGCTTTAATCGCTTTCCCCATTTCGGGCGCGAGGGCTTTAGAAATGGCGTTGCGTTCGAGGCGAATTTGTTCTTCAATCGCCGATCCAATTTCTGGCGCGATCGCTTTGGCAATTTCTTCGGGAGAATTTTGAATTTGCTGCTGAATGGCTCTGGGAATCAAGCTGGAAATTGCAGAACTCATCGCTTCGCGGTTCTGTTGGCTGCGTTGAGCAATCACATCATCAATAATGGGCGTGAGTGCTGCTGCGAGTTCTTCGCGAGAGGCGGTAGATTTTAAGCGTAACAGTTCGGTAATTAAGGGAATTAGGGGGTTAATAATATCGGTCGGTTCGTAAACCTGTTTGCGGATCGTATCGAGTTGATCGGCGAGTTGCTCAACTTCTCGCTTCAGGCCATCGATATCTTGATTAGACAGCGAAGATTTAGCCGGAGATTTGGCTAAAGGTGAGGGGGGTTTTGGCTCAACTTGGGGAGGACGCTGGGTCAGAGACTGTAACATCTCTAGGGTTGAGAGTTCTGCCGAACGGTGGCTGTGGCGGCTAGGGGGCAGCGCTTCTGTGGCGCGGGGGCGTTCTGGCGATTTTGGCGGGCGAGCCGATAATGCTGAGTCGGAGCGTTCTGGCGGGCGAGCAGGAGATACCGAGTCGGAGCGTTCTGGCGGGCGAGCCGATGATACCGAGTCGGGGCGTTCTGATGATTCTGGCGGGCGAGCAGAAGCTACCGAGTCGGGGCGTTCTGGCGCGTGAGGAGAAGATACCGCCGATTGGGGCAATTCCGTAGTGGCAGGTTCTACCGGGGAGGGTGTTTTCTGAGGAGGAGAAGTGAGGGGCGGATCGGACTTTCGGGTTTGAGCAGTAGATGCTGGTGAGGCGGGCGAGTCTTGTAGGGCGGCTAATAGCTCAATTAACCCCTCTAAACTGTTTAACGCAGGCTCTGCTTGAGAATTGCTATGGATTGAGGTATCTGGGTTAGACGTGGTGTCTCGATCTTTTGCTAAAGCCATCAATCTCTCCTCCGATCGCTGCCAAGTTTCAATAGTTTTAGGAGAGTTCTGGGAACGGGCGCTCTCCTGATGGGGGGTTATGAATGTTCGATCGTTTCTTTTTGTTCGGGAAGCAAAAAATCGGCTTTAACTTGTCGATCGGCTGCTTCTTTTAAGTCGGGTACAAAGTCCGATCCTTTGAGCTTCATGCAGAGTTCAAAGAAGATTTCCGCCATGTCATCGCGAGAAACTTTTCCGTCTTGTAAGCCGACAAAACGACTTTCTAAATCGGTTAAAACTTGTTCTTTTAAGGTTTGAATTTCCTGAGTCAGAGAAGTTTCAGTTTGCGTGAGGTCTTCTCTGAGGGCAGTCGCTTTATCTCTAAAACTTTGTTCTAGGAGGTCGATGCGCGTTGCAATCCGTCTATCGGTTCGATCGAGGGTTTGGCGCACGTCATTAACTTCTTCGTGGGTTGTTAAGCTGAGATATTTAATTTTTTTCTCTAAAGAATCGACGGCTGCGCGGAGTTCAGTCGTCATATCATCAGTGAGCTGATTGAGGCGATCGCGCATTTCTTGTTGATAGCTGGATAAGCTAGATTCTAGCTCGTTAAATCGTTTCTCAAATTCGCGCACTTGAGAACCAAATAACAGGTCGCGAATCTGTTCGATGTTACCGAGTCTTTCGCGCATTTCATCTTTACTGATATCGTTCATCCTTAAATTCCTACCTTGCTTGCTGATAACGGGGTTGCCCAATAGTCTCTACTAATCTTAGTGGATTCTAGCGGATTCATAACATTAAGCTTTGAGGCGAACTCCACTAGTCATCCATCTTAATAAATTCAGAGTCGGTTCTAAGTTATAGAATCCCGAACCTGTTCATTGCAATTTTATCGAACGTCTCCAGTTTTTCACAAGATAGCCCATTCAGGACAATCCCTCCCTAGAGATTATCCCACCAAGATTTTAGCTACCCAGTATTAAATCATACTCAAACGATGGCTTAAAATAGCCGATCGCCTACTCTAAATTGAGCAGGCGGTCAAAAAAGCGGAAATTTAGATTAAAAGGTTATTTTAACTTTTGAGTTTTAACGTTTATCTTTCGACCCAACTTGTGGGAGAGAACCCAACCCAGAACAGAAAGTCGGGTTCTCAGCCTCGACATCAGCGTTTATTGACATCTTGCACCCGGTTTCTTAGGTCTTACTGAGGATGGTGCAAGATCTGAGTTTAGGGATACAAACCGCGATCGCTTAAGGCTTGCGCGACTCGACCCACCCCCAAGGTATACGCGGCGACTCGTAGGGAAACTTGACGCATCTTTGCTTGTTCGGTGACGCGGTGGAAAGCATGAACCATCAGTCCTTCCATTTCCTTATTCACCCGTTCCTCATCCCAGAAGACGTAGGACAGACCTTGCACCCATTCTAGATAACTGACGACAACGCCCCCGGCATTGGTGAGAATATCCGGTAAGACGGTAATCCCGCGATCGCTCAAAATTAGATCGGCGGCTAAAGTCACCGGGCCATTCGCCGCTTCCGCCACAATTTGCGCTTGAACCTGGTGGGCGTTTTCTTCAGTAATTTGATCTTCCAACGCAGCCGGAATTAAGACATCGCAAGGTAAGGTGAGTAACTCGGCATTACTAACGGCTTCAGCTTCCGGATAGCCAGCTAACTTGCGGCCATTTTGCGCCCAGTACACTTTCAGCGCCGGAATATCTAAACCTTTTTCGGCATAAATCCCGCCGGAGACATCAGAAACTGCTAAAACTTTCGCCCCAGCTTCGTGCAGCAACACCGCCGCCGCGCCGCCCACATTGCCAAATCCTTGAATAACGACGCGCACCCCTTCTAGGGTCTTACCCTGCAAGGCTAGCGCTTCCCGAATGGCGATCGCCACTCCGCGTCCGGTTGCCATTTCGCGTCCTTTCGATCCGCCAATGGAAATGGGTTTACCCGTCACCACCCCAGGAACTGCATGGCCGACATTCATTGAGTAGGTATCCATCATCCAAGCCATTTCGCGGGCAGATGTGCCAATATCCGGCGCGGGGATATCAACGGATGGGCCAATATCTTTGATCAGTTCGCTGGTGTATCGGCGGGTAATTCTTTCTAACTCATTGGCGCTGTATTGATTGGGGTCAATGGCAATTCCGCCTTTTGCCCCGCCGTAGGGAATGCCTAATAAAGCGCATTTCCACGTCATCAACATCGCTAGGGCCGATACTTCTTGCAAAGTCACGGAAGGATGGTAGCGCGTCCCGCCTTTATAAGGCCCTAAAACATCGCAATGTTGCACCCGATGACCTGTGAGAACTTCAATTTCACCATTATCGAGTTTCACTGGGATGGTGACGGTGACAACTTTGCGGGGATGGCTGAGGATGGCAAGCAAACCGCGATCCATTTGCAGTTCTTCCGCCGCTTGGGTGAGATAACTACAGGTTTGATCGTAAGGACAAATATGGGCAGGAGACTGCGACGATCTAAGAGGCAGGGGTAAGGGCGCAATCATAGAGATTTTCCTTGTTGCTCAACGGTTAGTCTGATTTGAGGCTCTATGCGTAGCCTAGCTTTTGGGCGGGCAGAAAATCCAAATTTAGTAAAATTTGTTACATTTTACAAGAAGGTTTTATGATAAAGAAAATTATTCTGGGAAGCCCTCTATGGGTCGGGGATCGCGCTTTTTTAAGTCAATAGGGTCTAGAAGCCATTGGGGATCAATCTTTGCGGCTGTTCTTCTACAGAGAAAAACCGTAAATTTTCTGAGTGTTGGGTTAGCTTTTAGCCGCTTTACCTGCTCTTGCGTTTCGGCAGAGGAGTGTCAGAATAAGGCTGTTCCCCATGCGATCGCACTCAGATGCCTTTTTTCTTACGCCAATGGCGCGATTGGCTGCCAAATCTCCCCAACCCGGTATGGATACTCGCGGCGGGACGCCTTCTCTCTCAGATTGGTAATGGGTTTACGCTATTTTATGCCCCCATCTTCTTTGTCAATCAGGTGGGTCTATCAGCAACGGCGGTGGGAATTGGACTCGGAAGCGGTTCAATTTCCGGGGTATTCGGTCGTTTTTTCGGCGGAACGCTGACCGATTCCCCCCTTTGGGGACGCAAAAAAACGCTACTCCTGTCCGCTTTAGTCTCCGCCTTAGCCGATGTGGCTTTTACCTTCACCCATGATTTCCCGACCTTCATTTTGGGAAATTTACTCATGGGATTGGGTATCGGTTTATATTGGCCGGCCACTGAAGCCGCCGTTGCCGATCTGACCGCCATTCACGAACGCAATGAAGCCTTTGCCATTACCCGTTTAGCCGATAGTTTGGGGCTGGGGGTTGGCGTCATCTTAGGAGGCTTGTTAATTGCGGTGGGGGGCAACTACCGGGCGTTGTTTGTCGTGGATGGGATTTCGTTTTTAGTCTTTTTTGGGGTAATTTATTGGGCGATCGCAGAAACGGGGCAATTTGACGACAGCCCCGACGAACCCGTTGGCCAAGGTTGGGGTGTGGCGTTTCGCGATCGCCTCCTGATGGTATTCGTTCTCGTCAATATTCTGTTCACCACCTATCTCGCCCAAATTCAAAGCACCATTCCCCTTTATCTCACCAATTTCGTCGCCGGGGGCGGCTTTCCCCCCCAAGTCATTAGCGGCTTATTTACCTGGCACGTTGTCTTTGCGGCCTTATGTCAGTTACCAATGGCAAGGTTTCTCAACCGCTTTAGTCGTCCCCAAGCCTTGACCCTTTCTATCTCCCTGTGGGGTTTGGGCTTTTTGCTCATTTGGCTGACGGGAACCCTCTCCACAGGGGCTTTGTGGGGCGCTATTTTAGCCTTAAGTATTATGGCGATCGCGACTGTTGCCTATATGCCCTCAGCTTCTGCCTTTGTGGTCGATATCGCCCCGGCTTCGTTGCGCGGCGTCTATCTCTCCATTAACTCCCAATGTTGGGCCATTGGCTATTTTATCGGGCCGCCTTTGGGAGGATGGGCCTTAGACCAGTCGAGAGCGATCGCCGATGGCTTTTGGTTAGTCGCAGCCTTCAGCATCACTCTAGGCATTGTCATCTTACAATACCTGCACCGACTCCTACGCCAGCACAAAACCCTCATTTCCTAGGAGCAAAACTGAATTAATTGGCAAACTTCTAAGCTACAAGGGAGGAAAAGCTTTTAACAGAGAAGTTGGGGAGGGGATGCGAGAATTAATTCTGCCACTCAGAACAAAGTTGAATCAGAGACTCACATCGCTCCTCTAACTGTTGCCTGTAAATTAATCCTTCTATCCATTCGGGTTCAATGCTTTGATATCCAAACCGCGCCCCTAGCAACGCGCCTGCTACTGCGGCGTTGGTATCTGCATCTCCTCCCTCATGGATAATAGCCAGAAGCCCATCACTAAAAGTCTTGGCATGACCTAATGCCCAGAAAGCAGCCCCCAGCGTTTTCAGAGTGTAACCCCAGGTTGTTTGTTCCTCCCTATTTAATCCCTCATCAAGGTCTAACTCCTCTAAGGAATCTTTCGCGGCTTTTGCAAAATACACCTCCATTTCCGGATGATAAGACTGAACCTCTAGAGCGATGGTGTTAATTAATTGATTGATGCTTTCGACCCCTTTCAATAGCCGAGAAATGGCTAAACAAACGGCTACGCATGAACCAAGACAACGAGGATCGGCATGAGTGATTCGACAAACTTGTTCAGCGTTAAAGCGAACTCGCTCAGGAAATGGATATTCCCAAATCCCTAACACTGAGGTTCGCATGACACCGCCATTAGCGGCTGGCTGACGGTTTCTGGCCTCCCATTGTTCTTCAGCAACTCGATGAGGATTATGGACGAACCCTGGATCGTGGATAACATGGTAGACTGTTCCACCAATTCCAAAACCATCTGTAACAGCCCACTGATGGAGACGAGTGGCGATATCATGAATATCTAACTTTTGGTGGGTCAGTAAGCTATCAAGAATGCAAAGCATTTGGTCGGTATCATCAGTCCAATCACCGGGTTGCCAACGCCAATCTTGAAGTTGTTCGTACTGTCGAGTAATGTAAGAATATTGTCGAATTTGAGAATAACTCTGCAACCCAGTGGGATAATCGCGTATAACCTCAGCGCGAGAGAGAAATTCAGTTCCGAAGCCAAGGGCATCTCCCACTGCTTGACCAAACAAAACCCCACGAATTCTGTCAGCAAGAATTGGCTCCACTTAAATCTCCTTGAAAGCTGCTCCTGCGTCAAAGGATTATATACAATGAAACTTCCAGTTCAGTATATTATCCCTTCGTAGGGTAGATCGAGATTTGGGCGATCTGAGTATTGTAGATGCGATCGCGCCATCCAACCTCTCAAAACCGACTTGTTTGATCTACCCTAGAGCGAGACAGGAAGCAAACTTGCGATCGCTCGCGGACTGGCGAACCTACGCTTAGAGTTCTTGCTCCTGACGCCTTTTTGATCGACAAAAGCTCCTTGCCCTCAAAATAAAATTCTCGGACTCAAGCCTAATATTTGATTCAGCTTGGTTGCCTTAACCTCTACCAAAGAAGCGTTTGAAGGGATTTGAGGCGACTTGTCCAAACTTTCCAGGCAGATTTCGTTGAGCCGCTTGCACCGGGTCTGGATCGGTGAAAATTTTGGTAGCGCGATCGCGAAGTTGGGAGCTACGATCCTGATTGGTAGAAACAAGCGTTGCGCCTTGGTCGCTTTCATCCATTTGGGGATCGGCGAGAGCAGTCTGATAGGCTTGATTTAAGCTTGGGAGGTTAGCTGCGATCGTCGGCAGTTCTACAATCCGAGCCTCCAGATTCTGACCAATCGCATGAAGCTGGTGTTGCAGTGCCGATGGCAAGGATTCATCCTGGCGACCCAGGGCGGTGATAAAAGCCAGAAGAATTTTGTCGTTTTGAGAGGTTAAAGAAGACATGATTTAAAGAATTATGCCAATACAGATAAAATGATTGCAAAAATAGTGAATGTCTATTTTCTTCATAGTAAGAAAATTTGCCAGCTTTGGACTCACAGAGTAACATAAATCTAACTTTGGACAGAGCCGCCATTTCCCACCTCTAGCGGTAAGCCCTGATTGACTAACCATCCAGATTGCACCTTAACCCAACACAACCCTGGCTGCTTAGACCAGTCCAGAGCGATCGCCGATAGCTTTTGGGTAGTTGCAGCCTTCAGCATTACCGCGAGCATTGCCATCTTACAATACTTGTGTGACTCCTGCGCCAGCACAAAACCCTCATTTCTCAGGAGCAAAACTGAATTAAATGTCTATTGAAAACTTTAAAGATAAATTTTTGCAACTAGATTTTCTGAATTGGAGCAATTCGTTACGCTATGAAGATGAAGAGCCTTGTAAATTAATTCCATGCACAGAAGAAGAAATATTTAGTTTAGAAACCGATCTAAATATAAATTTACCCAAGGCTTATAAAGAATTTCTCTTGTGGGGAGGTCATGAAGCAGGGGGACTACTTGAAGGCTCTGATTGCTTTTTCAAGCATATTTTGAATATTCAAAAGTGGGCTATTGATTTGTTGAATGAAAATGATTTTCCTGAATCCTTGCCCAAAGATGCATTTGTTTTTTATATGCATCAAGGCTATGAGTTTATGTTCTTTAAGATTTCTGAAGGAGACGACCCACCAATTTATATATACAATGAACTAAACAATCAAAGTCTTTTCTCAAAAGCTTATCTGAAGTATAGTGATTTTCTTCTAATTTTTCTTGAAGAACAAGCTAATTATTTGAAAGAAATGTTTTAGTCAATCCTCATTCAGCCTTTTCTCACAACCCCATCAGATGCTACGCTGAGACAGCCAACCCCCGATCCTCCCAGAACCGATTTGTAAGTTGCTACGCCCTCAGAGTTGGATTGAGCCGGAGAGGCGGAAATCCTTGACCAGCAAGACTAAGACAGCTTTACTGAAGGGAAGCTCCCCAAGCTGAGGAGAACTCCAAAATTTAGGATCTACATTTTGATGACTTCTCTCAGCTCAGACCGCTAAGATTGAGAGAAGCTAAGGTTTTTTCAATGAGCTACTGTATCAATCCAGACTGCCAGCATCCCCAAAATCCAAGTGAGGCCAAGTATTGCCAAACTTGCGGTTGGCGGTTGCAGCTTAAAGATCGTTACAGAGCCATTCAACTGATTGGACAAGGCGGCTTTGGCAGAACCTACCTCGCCGTTGACGAACACAAGCCTTCTAAACCCCGATGCGTCATTAAACAGTTTCATCCCCAAACCAAGGGAGAAAACTACTTTAAAAAAGCGGCCGAACTGTTTGAACAAGAAGCCATTCGTCTCGATAGTTTAGGAAAACACCCACAAATTCCCGAACTCTACGCTCATTTTGACCAAGATGACAATCAATATCTGGTGCAAGCGTTTGTAGAAGGGTATAATCTGGCTCAAATTCTCAGAAACGAGGGCGCATTTAACGAAATTCGGATTCGCAACCTTTTGCAGCAAGTTCTCCCCATTCTGGACTTTATCCACGAGCATCACATCATTCACCGGGATATTAAGCCAGAAAACCTAATTTGCAGCCCTAATGGACAATTGGTGTTAGTGGATTTTGGGGCGGCTAAATATGCCACAGGAACCGCTTTACTGAAAACCGGAACAACCATCGGCAGTCCTGAGTATATCGCACCCGAACAAGCGCGAGGTCGGGCCGTTTTTGCCAGCGACCTCTACAGTTTAGGAACGACTTGTTTGCATTTAATTACTGCTATGTCGCCGTTTGATTTATTTGATTCCGGCGAAGCGGTTTGGGTGTGGTCGCAGTATTTAGTCGATAATCAGATAACGCCTCAACTGCAACGCATTTTAGACCGTTTAGTTGAAACCGCAGTCAATAAACGCTACCAAACGGCAAGTGAAGCGATCGCCGATTTAGCCCAACCCCTATCTTACACTGGGGCAATGATTCCGCCCCCACCCCCGCCGCCTTCTCGCCGCATTCCCAAACCTCGACCCGTTCCCCCGCCTCCCGTCTTTCGTCCCGGATGGCAATGTACCCAAACCCTTACAGGTCATGCTAACTCAGTTGGCGCGATCGCCCTAACCCGCGACGGTCAATATCTAGCAACGGGCAGTTTTGACTGTACGATTAAGCTTTGGCGCTTAGATGGGGGTGCCGTTTCCACCCTCAACGGTCATTATCAACCCGTGACCGCTTTAATCTTTACCCCCGACGGTCAAACGCTGATTAGCGCTAGCGTAGACGATACGGTGAAGTTGTGGAATTGGCAAGAGCGATCGCTAGTTCGCAGCCTCACCGAACATAGCGGTTCTGTTGTCTCGGTATCGCTTGCGGTCAGTGCTGATGGACAACAACTCGCCATTGGTAGCGACAACCATAGAATTAAATTGGTGAACCTCACCAACTCAGAAATTATCTCCCTTCAACATTCTCGCGGCATACACAGCGTCGCCTTTAGTCCCGACGGACAGTATTTAGTCAGCGGTAGCAGCGACAACACCGTTCAGTTGTGGGATGTCACCACCCAAACCCTGATTGCAGTTTGGACGGGACATTTGCGGGATGTCAACGCGGTCGCCTTTCACCCATCGGGGGAACTCGTCGCCAGCGCCAGCAGCGATAAAACCCTGCGTCTGTGGTCGGCGAAGGATGGTAAATTGGTGAGAACCCTGAAGGGGCATCGCGATTGGGTGAGGACGGTTGCTTTTAGTCCCGATGGCAAGCTATTGGCTAGCGGTAGCGCCGATAAAACTATTCGGCTTTGGGATAGCCAAACCGGGGAAGTGATTGAAACCCTAGAGGGTCATGAAAAAGATGTCAACACCCTGTTATTTACCCCGGATGGCGAACGGCTAGTTAGCGGCAGTAGCGATAAAACCATTAAAATCTGGCAAAATCAGCAAACACCCTCTCAAACCCGAATTCAATCCAATTCTGGAATAACCATGTTGCCCGTGCTGTTGGGTTATAGCGAGTTAGAGTTAACTCATACGCTTTACGGTCACTCAGACTCGGTGTACGTGGTGGCGTTTCATCCCAATGGGCAACTGGTCGCCAGTGGCAGTTGGGATGGAACCATTAAGTTATGGAAGGTGGCAAATGGTCAGCAGTTTCAAACCCTTAAAGGTCATTTAAATCGCGTCTATACGGTGGCGTTTCATCCCGAAGGACAGTTGATGGTGAGTGGCAGTTGGGATGGAACTCTGCGCTTTTGGCACGTCGGAACGGGGAAATTAAAGCGAACCCTGAGAGAATGGTCTGGGAAGGTTCGCAGCGTCGCTGTTAGTCCCGATGGCGAGTATTTAGCCAGTAGCGCTGGAAAACAGGTGAAGTTATGGGATTTTTCGGGAGGGACTGAGGTATTTACCCTGTCGGGCCATCTCAAGGATGTGAATGCGATCGCCTGGAGTCCCGATGGTAAGATGCTGGCAACAGCTAGCGCCGATGGGACGATTAAGCTGTGGGATATGAGTTCCTATCAAGAGTTTTGCACGTTACAAAGCCATCAAAAAGAGGTCAGCGCGATCGCTTGGGGAACTGATGCGGAATGGCTGGTCAGTGGTAGCCTAGACCAAACCATTAAGCTTTGGCATATTCCCACCCAACAAATGCGCCATACGCTAGTCGGTCATACGGGAGGCGTATTATCAGTAGCTTTCTGCACCGATGGACAAACCCTAGTCAGTGGCAGCGTGGATCGCACGATTAAGTTATGGGATATTTATACCCAACAAGAGCAATATACCCTTAAAGGTCATTCTAGTTACGTCTGGTCTGTAGCGCTTCACCCCTCTTGCGACTATCTCGCCAGCAGCGGCGGCGAAGGGACTATTAAGTTATGGCGCAGTCGGTGAAGAGGGTGGGGAGATGGGGGGATGGGGGGAAAGAGGGGAGTTGGGAGTTGGGAGTTAGGGGTTGGGGAAGAAGGGAGTTGGGAGTTGGGAGTTAGGGGTTGGGGAAGAAGGGAGTTGGGAGTTGGGAGTTAGGGGTTGGGGAAGAAGAGGTAGGAAAACTTGCAAACTATCAACTCAGCACTCATGAACCCACTCAGCACTCAGCACTTTACACTCAGCACTTAGAAGATATCCGCAGGATCGGCGGCTTGTAGCTTGCGGGTGGCAATTCCCCCGGAAAGGATGCACATCATAATCGTTAACATCAATACCACTCCGGCGCGTAGTAAGGTCATGTAGAGGGGTAAATTAGTGGCATTGCGGGTTAAGGCATACAAGCCAAACGAGATCCCGACGCCGGGAATAAAGCCTAACAGGGATAAAATTAACGCCTCTTCAATCACAATGCTGAGTAGGTAAGAACTGCGATATCCCATTGCTTTAAAGGTGGCATATTCTGCCATGTGGTCGCTGACATCGGTGGAAAGGACTTGATAGACAATAATGACACCGACAATGAACCCCATTGCGACTCCCAGGTTAAACACAAAGCCGATGGCGGTATTTTTAGCCCAGTAATCTTTTTCAAAGTCGATAAACTCTTGATGCGTCAGGACTTTGACATCGTTGGGGAGATAGGCTTGCAAGCTTTGTTGAACCTGTAGAGGATCGGCGTCGGGTTTGAGTTGAATTAACCCCAAATTGACGCTACCGGCTTGCTGTCGGGGGAATAGGCGCAGGAAGTTTTGATCGCTTGTCATTAAGGTGCCATCGGCGGCGAAGGATGCGCCAATAGTAAATAAGCCGTCTATTTTGACGTTGCGGCGTTCGAGTTCGGTAGTGACGGCTTGACCTTGTTCTATTTGAGCGATCGCCTCTTTGTATTCTCCCCTAGCGGCCCGATCGAAAATCAATGTATCGGGTAATTTAATTTCATCTAAATATTGGTTAACTTCCGGGAGGGTGAAGGCGGGTTTTTGGGGGTTGAAGCCGACGACTAAAATGGAGGTATCTTTGCGGGTTTGGGGATTTTTCCAGGTGGCTATTCTCAGGTATAGCGGATCGGCAGATTCAACTTCAGGCAGGTTCATTGCTTGATATAAGCGTCGCCGGGAGAAGGAGGAGGGGTTGATGAGGTTTCTCGCCTGGGGACTAATGAGAACCAGTTCGGCGTCAACGGCTTGGTGCAGGCGGGTGTTACTGCTATACAGAGCATTTTGAAAGCCTAACTGCATAAAGATGAGAATATCGGCAAAGGCAATACCCGCGATCGCTACCAGCATTCGACTTTTGTCGTGACTGAGTTGCAACCAACCCAAGGGGGTACGGCGTTTCAAGTTTTGTAGCGGTTTGATGGGTTTAATCATTGTTCGATGGCGACCTTAACTTGTAAGTTGGTTAAGCCTGCCACTTTTTGGCTAGACGCTGGATCTAACAGAACTTTGACTTCCACAACGCGGGCATCAATATTCGCGGAAGGGTCTGTATTGACAACGTTTTGACGCAAGACTTGCAAGCCAATATGCTGTACTGTTCCTGATAATTCGTCGGGGAAGGCGTCGCTGGAGATCCGGGCTTTTTGGCCGATGCGGACTTGGGTAATATCGCTTTCGTAGACTTCTGCTACTGCAACCATATTTTGCGTTTGTCCGAGGAGAACCACCCCTTCGCTACTCACCCGTTCGCCGGGATAGGTGTTAATTTTCAAGATTTGCCCGTCTCTGGGGGCGCGAATTGCGGTTAATTCTAAGTCGGCTTCAGCTTGTTTGAGGGCGGCTTGGGCGGATCTGAGTTCGGCTTCGGCGGCTTGCACATCGACGGGGCGAATTTCAGCAATTTTCTCTAAGGTGGCTTTGGCTTCGTTAATTTGTTCGAGTTTGGCGTCGGTGGTGCGGTTGAGGTTGGCTTGGGCTTCTTGAATTTGCTGTTCTCGGCTGGAACGCAGGCGGGTGAGGGTGACTTGGGCTTCTTGCAGGTGTTGCTGGGCGGTATTGAGGGCGAGGCGCTTGTTATCCCAGTTTTCCGCAGAAATGGCCCCGTCGCGATAGAGTTTTTCGTAACGTTGGGCTTCGACTTGGGCGTTATTGCGTTCGGCTTCAAGTCGGGCGATGGTGGCTTGTTGGGCGGCGACTTCGCCTTGCAGTTCGGCCTCTAAGCGAGAAATTGCGGCTTGTTGGGCTTGAATTTCGGTGCGGCGTTCGGCTTCGAGTCGGGCGATGGTGGCTTGTTGGGCGTTGAGTTCTCCGGTTTTTGCCCCGGCTTTGACGCGATCGAGGTTGGCTTGGGCAAGGCTGACTTGTTCTTGGGCTTTTTGTAGGGCGGCTGAGGCGCGATCGCGGTTATCCAAAATGGCGATCGGTTCTCCGGCTTGAATGCGATCGCCTTCTTGCACTAACAATTCGGCGATCCGGTTGCCTTCGGCACTGCTGGGGGCGGAGAGTTGCAGGGTTTGTCCTTGGGGTTCTAAGCGCCCTAGGGCGGTGATGGTTTTCAGTTCGAGGGGTTGGGCTTGGGCGATGGGTTCGCGGGCACGCGGGGAAAAGGGCGATTTCACCCAGTACAGCGTTGCACCCCCCGCGATTACAGAGGCTGTGGCAACGAGGAGGAAGGCTTGACGGGCAAGGGTTGGCGTTGAAGCGATCCGAGCAGCGGGATGCTGAACCATGACTCACCTGGAAGGGGTTGTTGTTTAACGATTTGAAACTAAACCGTTTAGTTCAATTGAGTCTATACTAAACTGTTTAGTATAGAGAGTCAACCAATCCCCCATCCGCCCTCTTTGCGCGTTTGGAGGCATAATAGCCCTAGTCAACCCGGAGCCTTGTATGGGAAGAATTCCACCCCGCCCGCCCGAAAACACCACAGACAAAGCCGAACAAATTCTCAACGGTGCCATGCAAGAATTTTTAGCTCGCGGCTACGCGGGAACCAGCATGGATCGGGTATCAGCGGCGGCTGGCGTTTCTAAAGCCACGGTATATAGCTACTTTCAAGACAAAGAAGGTCTATTTAGCGCCCTGATCCAAAATCTGGCCCAAGAACGCCTGCTTTCGGGTTACGTTCCCTTCCAAGAACCGGAAATCTTTCTACGGGAATTAGCGGGTTTCTTGCTCAACCGGATGATGAGCGATCGCCAATACCTCACCTTTGTGCGCCTAATCATCGGCGAATCGAACCGTTTCCCGGAACTCGCGCAAACTTTTGTCCGCAACCTCGCTAAACCGGGCGTCGATCGCTTGTGTCAATACTTTCAGCAACATCCAGAACTCAACTTACCCGATCCAGAAGCGATCGCGCATATCTTCATCGGCTCTATCGTGTACTATTCTCTCAACCAGGAGTTAATGCACGGCAAGCACGTCATGCCCCTTGAGCGCGATCGCCTCATAGATGGCTTAATGCATCTGGTGTTGAGTAAAAAGTGCTGAGTATTTCGATCGGATCGCAACTAAGCCTCAACCCTACTGTATAACCAGTCTAAAAGTTCTCGGACTAAGCATAATTCGCCTTGATGGTCATTATTATCGCTTGGCTCCGAGCTAAAAGTCCAACCGCGTGCCCAGTAGATGCCTAATTGTTTAAGATCGTCACTAAAGACTTCAACTTTAAATAACTCTTCTATTGTTACGATCAGTCTACTAGCACCTTCATCATCAAAACCCAAATCATGGGATAGATGAGCATTTAACTGAATATCCTCTTGTTCTATGCCTCCTTCTTCACCTATGATTTGTTGTAATTCTAAAAACAAATCAAATTTTTTCTGATTTCCCTCAAGTTGTTCTAGCAAAGAAATCTTTTTAGCACGAAATTCTGCTTCTTGTTGTTGTTTTTCATCAAGGACAACACCAGGTTTTTCCGCTTCTTCGTACTGAAAATATTCATCACCAAGCTGTTCATATACAAGATTTAATAAGTTATCGAATGAAAACCCTAATTGCCAATAACGTCCTAATTTTTGATCGACTTCTTCATCAGGAATTTCTAATTCAAACTCTTCTTCTACATCCTCAAATATGTATACTGTGTCCAGACCTTCATTATCTTCAATCTCAAATGAAGTATTGATATCTTCATCATCAAGATCCAAGTATTTAGCAACTATTTGACGCACTTTGAAAAAGACAGTTGCCTTCTTCTCGTTTCCTTGAAATTGGTCTAACAAAGGCGCAACTCTAACCTTAATCTCTGCTTCTTTCCGTTGTTTTTCCTCAAGAATACGACGCGCTTCCGCCTCTTCTTCTTCCTGGCGCTGTTTTATAAGGAGACGTTGACGTTCCTCTTCTTGCAAGCGTTTCTCTTCTAGAAGACGTTGGGCTTCAGCTTTCTCTTTGCGCTTTGGTTCAAGAATGCGTTGAGCTTCCAATTCTTCTTGACGCTTTTGTTCGAGAAGGCGATGGGCTTTTTCAGCTTCTTCCCGTTGTTTTTGTTCAAGAATGCGTTGGGCTTCAGCCTTCGCCTCTGCTTGGCGTTGCTGTTCGAGACGACGACGCGCTTCAGCTTCTTCTTTACGCTTTTGTTCGGCTAGCAACCGAGATTTTATATTGGGAATTCGAGCTTGGATAATATCTCGAACTCGACTAAAATCTGCTGGATGTCCGCTTTCTTGATAAATCCAGGTAGCAACCTTCCAAACCGTTAGATCGCAATTTTCTTCAAGCTGTTGAAGTTCGGCTAGAGATGCAGGCGAGAATTTATTAAAATAATGCTGAATTGCTACCTTCAGCACTTGCAATTCATAATCGCTACTCATGATCTTAGGGTTAGGTTATCTGAGAAACGTCAACCCGCAAATAGGGGCAGATCCTATCGCCCCCATTGCTCAACAGATTACTCGATCGGAGTGCCGTGCGATCGCGGTTCCACTTGACTCGCTTGGAGAGGCGAACGGGTTGGCGATACACTAGAAGCTACCCCCGTAGTTTGGGCGTGAGGTAGCGGTAAACCCGCAATGAGCGCATTGAGATTTTCTGCCATCACGCTTTTAGGTTGTTCGCCAATAGTCTGCGCCACCGTTTCCCCTTGGTTATCGAGAAAGACAAAATGGGGAATACCATCCACCCGATAGCGCGTCATTTCTGGCAGCCACTTAGTATTGTCAACATTTAACATGACAAAATTCAGCGGTTCAGCATACGTCTGTTTGAGTTCCCCCAAGTCAGCCGCCATCGCTTGACAACTGGTACACCAATTGGCGTAAAACTCAACCAGGGTAGGCTTACCATTGCTTAAGGCTACCTCCAAAGGGACAGATTCTTCCGCCATCTGAGTTAAAGAAGTTGCCGGGGCTTGGGTTTGCAACCCCAAAAAAATCGCTACGCTAAGAGTAATGGCTGCGATCGCAATCAGAAAGTTTCTCACGCGGGTAGCCATCTTGGACTGGTTTTGAGAAGAGTCTGCGTTCATGATTAAAGAGTATCAATCGGGCTGCTTCTTAGTGTAACCAACCCGAAACCCCAGGATTTACCGTGAAAAAACGAGTGACGCTGACTTTTCCCAAACGTTCTGTGCATATGCCCGTTACCTATCGCTTGGCGAAGGATTTTAACGTCGCAGCCAATATTATCCGCGCCCAAGTTGCCCCCAATCAAATCGGGACGCTAGTGGTAGAGTTATTAGGCGATATTGATGAAGTTGAAGCTGCCATCGAGTGGATGCGATCGCAAGATATTGGCGTTTCGGCGGCGAAAGGCGAAATTCTCATTGATGAAGAGGCTTGCGTTCACTGCGGCTTATGTACGGGCGTGTGTCCCACAGAGGCGTTAAGCTTGGATAAGGATAGCTTTCGCCTCACCTTCACGCGATCGCGCTGTATCGTCTGCGAACAATGCATCCCCACTTGTCCAGTACAAGCCATTTCCACGAATCTATAGTCAATGGTACAGATTCTTTCAGCCGAAAAACTCACCCTCTACGACTTGGAAAAGCAATTTAACCTGCAATTGGCAACAGAGGGGCCATTTTTTCAGGAGTGGAAAGACCCTTTACCGCCAATAACCGACTCCGAACAACAACATCTAGAACGCCTGAAAGCCAGTTATCTGCACCTTGCCAAACGCCCCATGCTAGAAGAAATGGTGAAAATGGTGGTGTTATCTCCGTTATTGGATATGGCGGGTTTTTATCTACCCCCGTTTTATAGTACCAGCGAGGAATCCATAGAAATTCGCGAAGAAGATGAGGGCGTTGTTATCCGGGGCAAAATTGACGTTTTAGTCTTGCAAGACCAATTGTGGATACTGGTGATTGAATCAAAACGCGCTAAGTTTTCTCTAGAACCCGGAATTCCTCAAGCTTTGGTCTATATGCTGGCTAACCCCAACCCGGAAAAACCGCTGTTTGGCTTAGTCACCAATGGCAGTAACTTTATTTTCCTGAAACTCATTCAGCAAGAAGTCCCTTATTACGCCCTATCCGACGAATTCACCCTCAGACGGGCAAACGATTTATCTACTGTTCTGGGTATTCTCAAGCGTCTCGGTCAGGTCTTGGTTGACCCTGCCCAGCTCAACCGCTAGAATTAGCGTAAGTTAATCTTGAACTCATCATGTTTACTCAGCAGCCAAACTCTCTACAGCTTTTGTCTAGCCTCCTTCTAGGGCTAGGGCTGCTGCTGCGCCTTGGGCGCAAATAATTAGGAATTGAAAATTAGAATTTGGGCGTTTGGGAAAGCTGGTAATAGAGTGCTTTCATCCGCTCTCAAGCATTGAAATTTAAACGCTGACCTCCTTGTAAGAGTTCCGCCTAGCGGTTCTCTATCCTCCTATTCTACTGGGCAAAAATTATGAACCTACTGCTATTTCTGGGCACGCAGCTTCGACTGTTTATGGGTTGTCAGGCTTGGATTTTGTGGCAACCTGATAACTCTACTTTCGCCACGGTGCCTTATCGTCAACAACAAAGGAAAAAGCGATCGTGTTGAAAAATCCTAGCGTTAAATATCGTCCATTTGCCCCCATTGCATTATCCGATCGAACCTGGCCGAATCGTACCCTCACTCATCCCCCCATTTGGTTAAGTACCGACTTGCGAGATGGAAACCAAGCCTTAATTGAACCGATGAACGTTCAACGTAAGTTGAGGATGTTTGAATTATTGGTGAGGATGGGGTTCAAGGAAATTGAAGTGGCGTTTCCCTCCGCTTCCCAAACTGACTTTGATTTTGTGCGATCGCTCATCGAACAGCAACTCATCCCCGATGACGTTACCCTTCAAGTTTTAACCCAAGCTAGAGACAGTTTAATTCGGCGAACCTTTGAATCGTTGCAAGGGGCAAAACGCGCCATCGTCCATGTTTATAATGCCACTTCCCCCGTCTTTCGGCGTACCGTATTTAACTTAGATCGCCCAGAAACCCTCAATTTGGCAGTGAAAGCGGCTCAGTTGATGCGAGAATTGGCACTTAGATCGCCCGAAACCGAGTGGTTTTTTGAATATTCCCCCGAAACCTTTACAGCCACAGAGTTAGACTTTGCTAAAGAAATCTGCGATGCAGTGTTGGATGTCTGGGAACCAACGCCAGAACACAAAGCCATTATCAACTTACCCGCCACAGTAGAAGTCGCCACCCCCAACCTCTTCGCCGACCAAGTGGAATGGATGCACCGTCACTTAGCCAGACGGGATAGTGTAGTATTGAGCGTGCATCCCCATAACGATCGCGGTTGTGCGATCGCGGCGGCTGAACTGGCGCAAATGGCAGGCGCAGATCGAGTAGAAGGCTGCTTATTTGCTCATGGCGAACGGACAGGAAATGTCGATCTCGTCACGCTAGCCTTAAATCTCTATACCCAAGGCATTCATCCCGGTTTAGACTTCTCGGAAATTGACGAAATTGCCCGCACGGTGGAAGATTGCACCCAGTTACCCATCCACCCCCGCCATCCCTACGTCGGAGATTTGGTGTATACGGCGTTTTCGGGTTCGCACCAAGATGCGATTAAAAAAGGTTTCGCCGTTCAACAACCCGATACCTTGTGGGAAGTGCCGTATCTTCCCCTCGATCCGGCAGATGTGGGACGAACTTACGAGTCTGTGGTGCGCGTCAATAGCCAGTCGGGGAAAGGGGGAATTGCCTTTTTACTCGAACGCGACTATCAGATCGCCTTACCGCGTCGCTTGCAGATTGAGTTCAGCCAGGTGGTGCAACAAGTCATGGATACAACGGGTAAAGAGTTAGCCGCTAGCGATCTGTGGCAGTTATTTGACTGGGAATATTTGCAAGCTGTTACCCCCTTAAAGTATATTGCCCATCACCTCTCGGAAGTGGGAGAGAAACAGGCGATCGCCCTGACTCTCCAAGCCGGAGACAAAACCCTAACCGTAGAAGGGACGGGTAATGGCCCGATTGATGCGTCGATCCATGCCTTAAACTTGGGGATACGGGTTCGCCACTACGAGGAACATTCCCTGAGTCAGGGTAGCGATGCTTATGCGATCGCCTATATTGAACTTGCGATTGACTCTCTTCCCAGTTCTTTGCATGGCGTCGGAATTCACCCCAACACTGTAACCGCCTCCTTACTCGCTGTTCTCAGCGCGGTTAACCGCCTTTGGCAAACCGCCGACAGCCAAACCCAAACTCGTTTAATTCCTAGGGGAGTTTAAGCGCTAGTTTTACTTGAAAAGAGGGGGGAACCGGAGTCAAAGTCCCCCAATTTAGGGGGATCTCACCGAGTTAGGGGCGGAAATTTTTGTGCTTTCCGGTACGGGGGCTGAGGAAGCAGAACGGGCGGCGTTGTTGGCGATCGCCAATCCTTTCTATATTCGCTATTGGCAACAAGGTATGGGGGCGATCGTTGGGACTTTGCCTGTTGTAGAAGGCGATCGCGTTGCTCAACAAGCCCCCTGTTCTGTTTTGTGGGTTCGACAGCACGAACCCCCCTCTCTGTTAAGGCTGGAGCGCTTGCTGGGTGGGCTGCGAGGCTTCAATTCTTGAGGCTATCCCAACCCAGTTGGAGGCAAAGGGGTCGTGTCTTCTCACCGATCGCGGGTGACAAATCTCACTCTTGATGCAACGAGAGAGTCACGAGAACGTCACCTTTCCTATCACTGAGCTTTCGTGGCAAATCCTTGAAGATTGATAACAACGAGTTGTTTTCCCTCTCATGCGATTTTCACTCCCCCACAGCCAAACCTCAAGCACGATGACAGTCCCTCACTTTTTGAACTCGCGTCAATCTCCTTCGGACAGTTCTGACCTTTCCAAAAGCGATCCAGATGCTCCCCTGGTCTTGATTGTGGATGATAACTGGCTGATTCAAGACCTCTTGCGGCAAATGATGGAAAAAGATGGCTATCAGGTGGTGACTGCCAATAGCGGACAGCAGGCGCTAGAGGTGTTTGCTCGCTTGCAACCCGATATTGTTCTCCTGGATGCTTCCATGCCTGTAATGGATGGTTACACCTGCTGTCAGCTCATCCAAGCGCTACCGGGGGGCGATCGCACTCCGGTGTTAATGATTACGGCTTTAGAGGATACGGAGTCTGTGAATCGGGTTTTTGAGGCTGGGGCGATTGATTTTGTGACCAAACCGATTAACTGGGCAGTTTTGCGCCAGCGGGTGAAGCGCTTGCTGCAACAAGCAAACCTGTACAAGCAACTGCAAACGGCTAATTCTGAGTTGCAACGTCTCGTCTCAATTGATAGTTTGACCCAAGTGGCGAATCGTCGGTGTTTTGATGAAACGCTGGAGCATGAACTGGTGAGAATGAGCCGCGAGCAAATGCCCTTAGCCCTGATTCTGTGCGATGTTGATTTCTTTAAGCTCTATAACGATACCTACGGCCATCTAGAAGGGGATTGGTGCTTAAAAAAGATTGCTCGCGCCATTAGCGATGCGGTGTGCCGTCCTGGGGATTTGGTGGCCCGCTATGGCGGTGAGGAATTTGCGATTATTCTGCCGAGAACGGATGCGGCGGGGGCGGTGGAGGTGGCTAAACGGGTGCGGAATTCGGTGAACCAGTTACAAATTCCCCATGCGGCTTCTCAAGTGAGCGATTATATTACGGTGAGTATGGGGATTACTTGCACGCTACCGGGTGAAGAGGTGACGCCTGCTAAGTTAATTCGGGCAGCCGATATTGGTTTATACCGCGCTAAGGCTCAAGGCCGCGATCGCCATTCGGATTTGGAGACAACAGCGGAATGATGGCTTGCACGAGCGTTTGTTGCTGGGGAATGCTCTTAATTTCTAGTCGTCCTTGGTGTAATTCCACGAGGCGTTTGACGATGGCCAGACCTAAGCCCGAACCCTGTTGTTCGTAGTAATCTCGCTCAAATTGCATGTAGGCACCGAGGTTGGCGACTTGTTCTCGACTCATACCGCGACCGCGATCGCTAACCGTAAGTTTAAACGCGCTGGGTCCTATTTGGCTGCTGACTTTAACGGGCGTGCCCGCCGTTGAAAATTTGAAGGCATTATTGGTTAATTCTTCGACAATTTTTTGCAAGCTGGTGGCAGACAGAGGGACATCCGTTTCGATGAGGTCGAGTTCTAAATCTTGTTCGCGATTGGTCGCTTGGGCTTGGCGGATGCTGGTATTTTGGATAATGACTTGACTGTAGGGCGTGGTCTGTTGACGCCATTGGGCGACAGATTCCGGACTGGATAGCACTAATTCTAAGTCCGCGTAGAGTAAGAAGTTTTGGATGAGTCGATAGAGACGCTGACCCGCACGATGGATGCCATCAGCCATTTCTTGAATGTCTGTCGGGTCCAATTTTTCAGGATGGCGCACGAGTAATTCTGAAAAGCCGAGGATGCTGTTGAGGGGCGTGCGAAATTCGTGGGGTAAAGAATAGGCGATGTTGCTTCTGAGTTCGTTGAGTTTGGTTTGCAGGTTGTTTTGAACCTGTTGGTGTTTCTCTAAGCGAGAGGCGATCGCGCCTAGAATTTCATCGGGGGTGTAGGGTTTAGTGAGGTAGTCATCCGCGCCGAGGTTCATCCCCTGACGCAGATCGGGACGCGCGGCTTTAGCGCTGAGGAAAATAAAGGGGATCGTCGCCGTACGCGGCTGGGAACGCAGGTGCGCTAAAACTTCGTAGCCGTCCATTTCTGGCATCATCACATCGCACAGAATCAGATCGGGACAGAATTGGGTGGCGAGTTCTAATCCAGTTTTACCATTATCGGCACTCAAGGCTTCAAAGTTAGAAATTTCCAGTAAATCAATTAAGTTTTCGCGGATGGCATCTTCATCTTCAATCACTAATATTTTGATCATCGTCTTTTGGGATGTTTTATCGAATCTCCGGTAAGCTCTCAAGGCTAAAGTCTAAGACGGATACGCTGCTGTTTTGTCTCAGCCAGTTGTCAAAGTCTGGGGCGCTTAAAGGGGGACAAATGAAATGACCTTGAACGAGATCGCAGTCTTGCTGCTTGAGAAAGTCTAGTTCTTCAGGGGTTTCTACTCCCTCAGCTACTACTTGCAGTTCAAGTTGGCGAGCCATTTGGAGGATAGCAGTTGTCAGGGCTTTATTTTTGGCATCGCAAGCAATTTGTTCGATAAAGCAGCGATCGATTTTGAGAATATTAAAGGCAAATCTTTGCAGATAGCTTAGGGAAGAATAACCCGTCCCGAAATCGTCTAAGGCAACCTTGAACCCCAAATCTTTGAGGGAACCCAGAATTGCGATCGCGACTTCAGGATTCTGGACAACGACATTTTCTGTTAATTCTAGCTCTAAACACTGGGGATTAAACTCCGTCTTTTGTAGGATTTGGGTTAACCGCTGGCAAAGTTGGGGATGGAAAAACTGGCGAGCGGATAAGTTGACCGCTATCCTAAATTCAGGATTGCCGAATTGCTGCCAAAGTTTAGCCTGTTGGGTGGCGGTTTCTAAAACCCAATCGCCAATCGGAAAAATTGCTTCTATCTCTTCAGCAATGGGTAAGAAGGTTTTGGGAGAAATTAATCCCCGCTGGGAATGATGCCATCGCAAAAGCACTTCTGCACCAACAATTTGTTGTGTTTTTAAGCAAAGCTGCGGTTGGTAGTAAAGTTCAAACTCGTTTCGCGATAAAGCCGATCGCAAGTCAGTTTCGAGAACCAAATATTCGCGACAGTTGAGCGATAGGTTAGGATTATAAAATTGAATCTGATTTCCCCCTAGCAGCTTTGCTTGTCTCATCGCTAATAAGGCATTTTGCAGCAAGGGATCGAGGATCGCGCCATCATCGGGATAAAAAGCAATGCCAATGCTAAAGGAAATAAAGATTTCTTGTTCTTCAATTCTAAAGGATTGACCGAGAAAATTAACCAATTCTCTAATTTCATCGTTAGTGACTCGATCGGCGAGAATTAAGGCAAATTGATCGTCATAAATTCGAGCAATAAACTTTTGTGGCTTTACCCAACTTAGCAGCCGTTGGGCGAGGGCTTGCAAAAGGCGATCGCCAAAAGCATACCCCCAGGTTTCATTAATGCGATGAAAGCGATCCAAACCTAAATAGAGAACGGTAACTAGCCCGGTAGCGCCTAATTTTTGGGTGAGTCGATCGAACTGTTCGCGTAATTGCAAGCGATTGGGTAATGCGGTTAACCCATCATAATTTAAATGGTGATTTAACTGCTCTTCAACGTGCGCGATCGCCTGTACATAACGTGCTTTTAATGCCTGCTGTTTTGCTAAACGCATTTCAACAGCTTGGAGCAACTCATCGGGAGTGCAAGGCTTTGTTAAATAATCATCAGCCCCCAATTGCATTCCTCGACGAATATCCAAATTATCCGCTTTGGCAGTTAATAAAATAACCGGAATAATCGCCGTTTCGCTATCTTCTTGTAAAAGCTTTAATACCTCATAGCCATTCAAAATAGGCATCATAATATCGCATAAAATTAGGTCGGGTTGATGCTGTTTCGCCAGATTAACCCCCTCTTGTCCATTCGCAGCTTCTAAAACCTCAAAATCTTCAGCTTCGAGCAATTCTAGAATATTGGCTCGAATGGGAAGTTCGTCTTCAATGATTAAAATTTTACTCATTGCTCGTTTAAAGGTAAACGGACTCTAAAAATGGTACCTACACCCTCTTGACTCTCTAAACTAATCTCGCCTTTATGGAGATCGACAGCACGTTTAACAATGGCTAAACCCAATCCCGTTCCTGAAATTTCCCCCACATTTTGGGCGCGATGAAACATTTGAAATAAATGCTTGCGATCGGCTTCTGGAATTCCAATTCCTCCATCTTTTACTTGAAAGCATATCCCTTGCTCATCTCGGCTGATTTCTAACTCAATTTCCTTCCCTTCTTTCGAGTATTTAATCGCATTAGAAAGGAGGTTAGATAGTATAATTCTGAGCAGCCTTTCATCCAGAAACACTTCATGGCTTTGAGTTAAGCGATCGCTCAAAACAAATTGATGTTGAGCGTTGTCGATTAGTTGTAGCTCATCCATTAAATCAGCACAAAAATCTCGGATATTTAAAGTGATAGGCTTGAACTCTAAACGGTTCGCTTCAGCCTTCCCCAATAACAAAACATCTTCTAGTAAAGTGGTCATTTGCTGAACGGCTGTTTGAATGCGGCGCAGGTGAATGAGGTGTTTTTCCTTTCCCCATTTTTCTCCATATTTTTCTAATAAACCTGCTGAGAATAAAATTGTTGATAAAGGGGTTCTAAATTCATGGGAGACCATTGAAACAAATCGCGATTTTAGTTCGTTGATTTCCTTTTCTTTTTCTAAAGAGTTCAGCACTTCAGCTTCAGCTTTAGCCCGCGATAAAGCAATTTCTACTGTGGTATATAAATCTTGTTCTTCAAAAGGCTTAACAATATAGCCAAAGGGTTCAGTCGCCTTAGCGCGGGTTAATGTTGCAATATCGGTATGAGCGGTGAGATAAATAATCGGAGTTTGACGTTCTATCTTAATCTGTTCTGCGGTTTGAATCCCGTCAATTTCTCCTCGGATATTAATATCCATCAATACTAGATCGGGTTGACTATCTTTAACCTTTTGAATCGCCGACTCGCCAGTTGTAGCAATGCCAACAACGTGATAACCCATGCTCTCTAGACTGCTGCGAATATCCATTGCAATAATGGTTTCATCTTCAACAATTAAGATTTTGGTTTTCTTCATAAATTCATCAAAGTTTTAGCCGGGAGGGAAATCGAATGGTAATGCAGGTTCCAGATTCACAGTCTATCTGAAGCGTGCCCTCTAATTGTTCAGTCAGGTTAACCACTAGCTGCAAGCCCAAGGAATCGGCTGTTTCAAAATCAAAGTCTTTGGGTAAGCCAATCCCATTGTCTCGAACGCTTAATTGAAAATACTGCTCGTCAACCGAGCCAAAGTCTACCTGAATTTTACCTGAATCCCCTTTAGGAAAAGCATACTTAAGGCAATTAGAAACCAGCTCGTTAATCATTAAGCCGCAGGGGATAGCCGTATCAACATCTAGCAGCACCTTTTCAATATTTAATTCTAGCTGAATGGTATTGGCTAGCATGACATAAGACTTGATCAGGTTGCCCGTCAGGGTGTGAATGTAGTCGGGAACGTCAATGCGCCCTAAATCCTGGGAACGATAGAGTTTTTCGTGAATTAAGGCCATTGAGCGAACGCGGTTATAGCTATCCTTAAAGAGGGCAATCGTATTTTCGTCTTTAATGTACCCTGACTGAAGCTTTAACAGGCTAGAAATGACTTGAAGGTTGTTTTTGACCCGATGGTGGATTTCCTTGAGCAAGACCTCTTTTTCTTTCAGAGATTGCTTGAGTTTGTCTTCCATCTGGCGGCGGCTTGTCATGTTCTGAGTCATTAACATGCCAGCGATGACTTGCCCTTGTCGATCGCGGACGGGAAGGGTATAAAGCCAATAAAATTGTTCTGCAAGGGGAACTTCGCAAATGGAATTTTGACCTTGTAAAGCGGCTTGCAGATGAGCTTCTAGAGAGCTGCACAGTTCAGCCGAGAACAGTTCGTAAATGGTTTTTCCTTCCCAGCGCTTGCACGCAAAGGGCGGCAATTCTAAGCCATCAGCGACGGAGAAACGCAAATCAGCATCAAACAGACAAACGGCTCCATTGGGAAAGTTTTGGACGAGGGTGCGGTAGCGTTGTTCGCTGTGACGCAATTGGGCTTCAATTTCCTCGCGTTCCCGAATTTCGGCTTGCAGTTGCCAGTTGGCTTCCATGAGGGCGGCGGTGCGTTCTTCCACCATCATTTCTAGGGCTTGATTATTTTGTTGTAAGATTTCTCGCGCCTGTCGCAATTCTACTTCTACCTGTTTGCGGTTGGTAATATCGTGACCTTGAACGACAATGGAGACAATGCGATCGCTCTCGTCTTTAACCGGCTGTAGAGATAGCTCTAAGATGATTGTCTCGCGTCCTGCGATCTCAATTTCGGCTTCATAATGGATGAGTTCGCCTTGAGCTGCCAGCGCGATCGCCTGTTGTAACTTAGACTGTTGAGGCGTCCCTCGCCAAACTTCAGCCATCCACAGCGGATGATACACCAATTCTCCAATCGATTGTTGCAATAATCGCTGCGCCATTAAGTTGAGTTCTAATACCGTTCCATCGAAGTTGAGCAGCCCCATAAACTGAACAGTTCGATCGAAAATTGCCCGAAAACGCCGCTCTGTTTCCCGCAGTGCTGCCTCAGCATTCCCTTGGAACCCGTTTAAGTTTTCTTTAATCATTGCTAATTCGCTCTAGTCGCTATGTTGCCTAACAGCGGAAGAGAGGGCGCAAAGAAACCGCTACTAGGCGTTACCGACTCGCTCCTCTCTACTCGTTATGAAACGTTGCCTACAATGACTTGGGCGGCTGATATTGAGGCAGAGGGCGGCAAGGCTGACTGACTTATGATAACCTCACCTGTTAAAAATCTCCCTCATGTTGATTCTCTGTCTTAAGATAGATGACGATGGTGACAGGGGTCACTGCGATCGCCTCAATTAGCGCAGATCTAGAAAAACTTCTTCCAGAGCAAGCCCCAATGAGTTTAGATATCCTGTGGCACGGATGGGCGATCGCTCTAGCCATCCAGGTTCTATTAAACTGAGGGGGATTATTCGGCTCAAGGATGAGAGGTGCGTGATGAATTCGCTGCAAGGGCAAATCGCCCTAATTACTGGGGCTAGCAGTGGTATTGGTGCAGCTTGTGCGAGGGTGTTTGCTCAAGCAGGAGCTAAATTAATTTTGACCGCGCGGCGTCAAGAGCGCTTAGAAAGCCTTGCCCGTTCGCTCATGCAGGACTTTAACTGCCAACTTTACTGTCTGGCGCTGGATGTGCGCGATCGCACCTCCGTAGAGCAGAGTTTCGCAAATTTGCCCCCGGAGTGGAACGCAATTGAGATTTTGGTGAATAATGCAGGTCTGAGTCGGGGGTTAGATAAGCTTCACGAAGGCGATATTCTCGATTGGGAGGAGATGATTGACACGAACGTCAAAGGGCTGCTATACGTGACGCGAACCCTCGTTCCGGGCATGGTTCAGCGCCAGCGCGGTCACATTGTTAACATTGGCTCGATTGCCGGTCATCAAACTTATCCCGGCGGTAATGTATATTGTGCAACTAAGGCGGCAGTGAAAGCCCTTTCCGAAGGACTCAAACAAGATTTACTCGGAACGCCCGTGCGCGTGAGTTCAGTCGATCCGGGGTTGGTGGAAACGGAATTTAGCGAAGTGCGCTTTCATGGGGATACCGAACGCGCCAAAACGGTTTATCAGGGTTTAACGCCGCTGACGGCCCAAGATGTAGCGGAAGTTGTGTTATTCTGCGTCACTCGTCCGGCCCACGTCAATATCAGCGATGTCATTTTAGTCCCAACCGATCAAGCAACAACCACCTTGGTTCATCGCATTACTCAATAATGCGATCGCAGCCTCTGCAATTAGACAGAGAAAGGCGATCGCGCCATCCTGTATCCTGACCTTGGGTAGTAGTACCAATTAAACTAACTTATGGAAACTCCCAAACTTCTCGTTGATTGTCAATGTAAAAATGCTGAAGGTCCCCTTTGGCATCCTCAAGAACAACGTCTCTATTGGAGCGATATTCCCCAAGGTCGTTTATTTCGCTACGATCCAAAAACCCAAACCTCAGAACAAATCTATCAAGGTGAATCGGTCGGTGGATTTACCATTCAGCAAGATGGCTCTTTGTTACTGTTTAAAACGAAAGGAACCATCGAACGCTGGAAAGACGGCAAAATTACCACCTTATTTCCTGAAATTCCTGAAGAACAAGAAACCCGCTTTAATGATGTCATTGCCGATCCAGTCGGTCGCGTCTTTTGCGGTACGATGCCAGCACCCGATCGTTTAGGTCGCCTCTATTGTCTTGACCTCGATGGTCTGCTGACATTGGTTTTAGATGAGTTGAATGTCTCCAATGGGATGGCCTTCTCGCAAGACCGACGCTATCTCTACCATACCGAGTCAGAAGCCCGGATTATCTCTCGGTTAGATTACGAGATTGCAACAGCTAGCCTCAGCAACCGCCAAGTTGTCCTCACCACCCCAGAAGATGAAGGCGTCCCCGATGGGATGACGCTGGATGCAGAAGGTTATATTTGGTCTGCACGTTGGAATGGCGGCCATTTATTCCGCTATGCACCGGATGGGACAGAGGTGATGCGAATTCCCTTTCCTGCAAAGAAAGTAACAAGCGTTACCTTTGGCGGCCCAGAGTATACGGATATGTTTGTCACCACTGCGGGGGCTGACGATCGCGCTAATGAAGGGGAAGGCGCAGGCGCTGTCTTTCACTTAAACCTGGGAATTCAAGGGGTTCCCGAATTCCTCTCGCAGATTTCGGTGTAACGCCTGATTGACTGACAATCACTGCTAAAGTTGGGTGAGCGTTAGCGTCACTCAACAGCAGCCAGGGTTGGGTTGGGTTTCGGACCTCAACCCAACTATTTTCTACTGGGAGACTAACCGAGACATCGGAATTTCTAAAGCAAACTCAGCCCCTTGTCGGGGGACAGAATGGCAGGTCATTTTTCCCTGATGTCTTTCAACTACAATTTGATAGCTAATCGCTAAACCCAAACCCGTCCCTTTACCCACAGGCTTAGTCGTAAAGAACGGATCGAATAAGCGACTTTGCAGAGATTCGGGGATACCCAAGCCATTATCTGCAATCCGAATTCTAACGTAAGGGGAGCAGTGTTCGGTGTCAATGCAAATGCGGGGAGTAAATGAGCGATCGCCTTCTGCTAAATGCTGGTGAAGCTTCTCCTCCAACGAATCAATCGCATTCGACAGGAGATTCATAAACACCTGATTTAATTGTCCGGCGTAACACTCCACCGACGGCAACGCGCCATAATTTTTCACCACTTCAATCGCAGGGCGATCGCCTTTAGCTTTGGTGCGATTTTGCAGAATCATCAACGTGCTGTCAATCCCCTCATGAATATTCACCGCCTTCAACTCCGCCTCATCCATCCGCGAGAACGTGCGTAACGAAGCCACAATCTTTTGAATGCGTTCGCTACCCACCCGCATCGAGTCTAGAAGCCTGGGCAAATCTTCCATCAGAAAATCGAGATCGATCTCAGCTTGTCGATCTTGAATGGCTGGCTTAGGGTTCGGGTAATGTTCTTGATAGAGTTGAATTAACGCCAAGAGGTCGCGAGTATATTCATCGGCATAGGTGAGATTGCCATAGATAAAATTCACCGGATTATTAATTTCATGGGCAACCCCTGCAACCAATTGCCCCAAACTCGACATTTTTTCGCTTTGAATCAGTTGCGACTGGGTGCGCTGTAACTCCTGTAGCGTCTTTTCCAAACTTTCCGCTTGTTGGCGCAAAGCAACTTCTGCTTGCTTGCGGGCGGTAATATCGCGCAAGACTACTAAATATTCTGGGGTTTGTTGCTTCGTGCGCTCAGAAATAACAATTTCCACCGTGCGTTCAGTGGCATCGGATCGTTGCAAGCTTTGTTCGCTGCGGTGTTGCCATTTGCCAGAAAATAGATTTAAATTCGGCAGTAATTGAGTTAGAGACTGTCTGAGCAGTTTATTTTTCGGAATCCCAAACAGGTGAGCCGCCGCCGCATTCGCTTTTAAGATTTTACCCCCTTCATCTACGACCACAATGGCATCTGAGGCATCTTTAAACAATTGTTCGGCCTGTTCTCGCGCTTGGGCGATCGCGTTCACTTGCGGTAAGGTTGTCCAACAGGCGATCGCCACCCCCACCAATACCACCGTCATTAGTAGCAGAATTAAGAGATGAGCATTGCTCCAGCTTCCCATCCCATCCAGGATCGCCCGCACAAACCAACCCACGGCAGTAGCGCTGCAAATCAACACAATCAGCGTGCTGACTTGCCATAAAATCGGATCGGCAATGGGCATAAACGACTGACGGCGGTAGTAGCGCCGCCACCACTCCGGATGAAACAGCGCCCAGCGGATCTTGCGGATCGCCGCATCAACTCCCAAAACTCCCAAGGGAAACGCTAACCCCAACAACAGGCTTTGCCAACTCCACGCCCACCCGCCAACGACTAACACCACCATTTCCACTCCCAAAAAGCCTAGCGCCCAATGCGACCATAACGCCTCTGGCTGACGGCGGTTCAACCACACGCCCCAGTGAACCGCCATCATCGAAATCAGGTAGCCTGTACCTGTAATCATCACCACCTGGCTGAGATTTCCCCATACCAAACACAAGAGATTGAGGCTTAAGGTAAACAGCAAAGCCGGCCCTAAAACGCCTTGGCGGGAAGAGACGCTGAACACGGGGGAGGCGTACCCATCTAGCGCTAGTTGATACAACACGCGCGGGGAATTCGACACGGCTGTCGCCGAACTCATCAGACAACAGGAGGCTAACAGAAAGGTGACAATGGTTCCGGCGGCTTCTCCCCAAAAGGGTTGGGCGGCTGTGGTTAAATTCAGAAAGGCACTATCGGCAACTTCTGCCCCGGTTGCCATTCGCATCAAAACCCAGGAACCGCCGATATAGACTACGGGTAGCAACCCGGCGGCAAATTTGAGAGATTGCAGCGTTTGTAAGGGGCGACGGCTATCGGCGACAAAGGAAGAGGCGGTTTCGCAACCATAGGCCGCATAAACTGCGACAAAGTACCATTGGCACCAGTCGATGAAGGAGAAGTGAGGCGTTGCTGGGGGCAAAAGGCTAGGACTGTTGGGAATCAAAGTCAGCCATCCTATACCCTGAAGGCAAAAGGCTAAGATAAAGCACAGGGCTGGTAAGACCAGGAATAGGTGTAGGATGCCCAAAGCCCGCGCCCCGCTGAAGGCAACAATAAAGGGCAAAAGGGTAAAGCCGATGCGTAAGGGCAGATCCGGCGGATCGAATCCTAAAGGTCGCAAATGGGTATGAATTAAATCGGTGAGAATAAAGGCATTCATGGGGGGAACGGATACCCACCCCAAAAGATAGCCAATCGCGCTATATCGAGCCAGAAAGGGATAATCTTTTAATAAACGGGCTGCATAGTTTGGCGTTCCGCCGGACATTTGCGGCCAGGCTTCTCCTAAGTGTTTGATTTGAATGTTGAGCAATACACCTGCGATCGCAGCCGGTATCCAAACCCAGATCGCTTGAGAACCCAAGGCGGCGTGCATGGCGGGTGCAGGTCCTAACCACAGGAAAAGACCGCTTAAACCAAAGCCCCAAGTTTCTAGTAAACTTAAACTCCGAGGCAAGCGAGCAACTGAATTAAACTGGGGAAGCATCTGACTCGACATAGGGCGTTGATCGATAAACTCCCGCAATGGGGATGGAGACAAAAGGTAGCAATGCTGGGGGAAAGTACAACCTGAATAATAGATGCACCCCTGATGAGCGTCGCCCGGTTGGGTCTTCAATCCTACATTTTGCTTTGAAGAGCAACTGTTCAGCAAAAACTTTGCACGCGCCTTCAAAGTCCCACCTCACCTGATTGACAAAACTGTTGAAAGCTTGGGTTTCGTACCTACTTTACCGGGTTATTCCCAACTTTGCCATTGAGATAGCCAATGTTGAAGAAATTGATTGATTTGTTCGCGACGGGTTTCAAAGTTATAGGCAATCCAAATTAAGCTGATGCCAACGGCTAAACCAACAACCCATTTGATAAATGAGTAGTCAAAAATGAGAATGACTAATTGATAGAAGATATGAAGGATAAACGTGAGGGTGCCAACCAAAAGAAAAGCTCGGACTCGCAAACTTAACCCTGCAAAAATCGCGAGTAAACTGAGAATTCCCGGTGTTATTCCTCCTCCGGGTTGAGTGAAGAGGGCGGTGAAACAAATAAGGCTGCTGCCCAAGAGGCGGATAAAGTGACGTAGCGGTCTGTACGTCGGTTGATTCAATCGAGGATCAACTTGGGCAATGTACAAAATACAGCATCCTAACGGGACAATATACCAAATGGGATGGGTTAAGCTCAAGGTTGCAAAATAGCGCCAGGATATCCATAACAACAGTAGGGTGCTGATGTAGGTATAGCGGATTTGTTGGTTATCCCAGGCGAGAAAGAGATAGAAAATGACCGCGATTAACAGGCTGATGGGGTAAAATTGGGCGGGATTTTCGACGATGCCAATTAAGGGAACCAAGGTGGCGGCTAGTTTCCACGGGCGGTTCGACCATCCCCAATTTTGCCAAGGCAGGATATATAAAAAGTAGGCGAATAAAGAGGCGATCGCCACTTTCCAGGGAACTAAGGGGCCGGCTAATAATTGGGCGAGGGGGGTACTCAACCAATAAATTCTCAGCGCTAAGGCTTCTAGAAAGCCGAAATAGACCCAGGTTTCGCCCCATTTGAGGTGGGGATGGTTGCGTCCCTGAAACAGGGCATATTGGACGAGGAATGCCCCTGTCCCAAAGCCGAGCATTAAGGTGGCTTCAATGGGATAAAAGGAGGCGATCCATAAGATTAAGCTACTCCAAATCCAATGGGCGTGGGTGGCGGTTCGCAGTTCTGCTTCGCTAAGGGTTAATGCTACCCTCAGCCAAGGGGAGAGAAGGCGATAGAGGTAGAGGATCGTGGTTCCTAAAGCGGCGATCGCGACTAACCCATCTCCGAGGTTTCCTCCCGGTTGTTGGGCAAGCTGATAGAGTAGAAGTTCGTAAGCCCCAACGGAGATTCCCACCATTCCCAGGTAGACAAAGGGCTTGAATTTGCGCCGCCGCCGCCCTAAGCTGATGACAATCAGGGCAATTCCCAAGGTGGTGAACCCCGTCCAAGCGGTAATGCTACCCCAACGTAAGATGGCTCCTAGTCCGGCATAAATCAGGGGTAAGATATGCAAGCTGGGAAATAGGGGGTGTTCGGGGTGGCGATGGTACCACCAACTGGCTAAGGCTTGAATCAGCAAACCGAGGATAATATTGGCAATGGCGATCGCTAAAACGGATTGTCCGACAAAACCCAGGATTTGAACGGTTAGCAGTTCTAACGTCCACCCCACACTATAGATGTGCCAAGCTGCGGGCGATCGCCAATATAACAACATCATACCCACCAGCAATAGGGCAAGGGCTGCGATTGTTCTGCTGTTGGGCGAGAAGAGATGGGCGAAAATATCGCTATAAATGCCCCAAGAATGAAGGGTGGCGATCGCCAGTAGCACAGTTAATAGGGCAATCTGCCAAATTTGGGCGGCTTTGGCGTAGGCTTGGGGAATGGGGGTGGAATGGCGAATCAGGAATTGATGGAGAATACCCAGAATGAGGATAGCGATCGCGCCGACAATCAACCAATCCCATTGACGCACAAAGGGGGCTTCCCAGAGGAGGGTTGCCACAAATCCTAAACTGAACCCTACAGAAATTGTGGCTGCTAAGGTATTTCTTAAATAACGCGCCTGGATCGACACGAGTAGGGTAGCGATGGCGAACCCGGCGATCCGCAGGGAAACGGGGAAAAATAGCGGAACTTGCGCCACCCCGCAGACTAAAATACTGGCATACAGGAATAAGGGCGATCGCGGTAATTGCCAACTGCGATAAGCGGTAATTCCCATTGTCACCATTGCGGCGACTCCCAATAGGGTAGGGTTGATTTCTCCCCAATCGGGAAGCGCTTGTCTGGGTAGAATAATTAACAACGTCAGCAGGCTAGGACAAAGGGCGATCGCCCAACCATCCACTGCGAGAGTATAGATCGATCGGGGAAGGCGTCGGGCGATGCGATAGCCTTGAGCCAGATAACCATACAATAACCATAACCCCGTCAGGATAAAGCTCAGAGTTACCATCCAAGCTGAAATCGAACTCACCCAGCCTTCAGCTAAGAATGCACCCAGGAAACCTAAGCCTAAGCCAACCGCGATCGCGCCTGCATATAATGCTTGCAGATATTGCGTATTCACCAGCATCAACCCAAAACCTAACCCCAAACTGACTAAGCGCAGTCTCGGTTCTTCTAGGGTTAAGAGTTGCGCCAGGATAATCGCGATCGTACTATATTGGCTGGCGGCTTGAGTTCGCAGGCGGTTGAAACTCGCAACCATCGTTAAACCGATCGGCGCTACCCCCCACAGCAAGCAATGGGTAAAACTGGCTTCCTGCTGACACAAGGTACTGGTAGACAAATAGGTCAAAACCGCCAAACCTAACCCTAAATGCCATGCACTTGCGCGCCAAACGCCCCCTTCTCCAAACGTGCTAAACGCCCATTCTGCTAGCATTAACCCCAAAGTGACAATTAACCAGGTTTGACTGGGAAGGTTAGGGAATGCTGCATTGATACCGGAAAACAAAGTAAGCAAACCTGTAATATGCGTCAGGTAAACTAACGTTTCTCCCCGTTGCTGGCGGGCGGGAGAGGTTGGGGTTGCCAGATAGCGTTGGGTGACGCTATATAAAATCAGGGTTGAACCGAACAGATTCATCGCCTGTAGGGTAGCCACCCAGGAACTCACCAGCGTTAATATTAGACCCAAAATCAGCGTCAACCCTTCCCCAAAGTTAACTAACCGGGTTTGTTGCTGTCGGTCGAGTTGGGCACAACCCCACACATTTAGGGCAAGATAAGGTAAAAGGGCAATCCCCCATAAAGCTTCAGGATAGCTAGTGAGTTCTATTATCCGATTTTGGAGCGGATCGGGGAGAATTCGCCACAGGAGGAAACAGGCTTGCAAACCCGTCACCCACAGGAGGAATAAGTCGCGACGCCGCCAAGTTGTAACCAGGCGAGTAGCGAAGAACCAGGCGGCTAAACCGCTGACAGCAAAGGCTTGTAAGGAAATATCCCCAACCGTGACAACCCAACCCAGAAGGATGAAGACGCCACCCACGGCTTCCCAATTCCAGATACCGAGATGCGGTAATGGACGTTCGGCGGGGGGTTGACGTTCTACCCGTATTAAGAGAAAGCCACACAGGGCGATCGCCAAACCTAGATAGCGGATATCCCATTGGGCAACGAATACCGCCCGCCCCAAGAGGATTAACAGGGCATAAATAACTAAAAATGCTTTTTTAATCGGCAGACGCCCAGAAGCGTTTCTGTCGCCATCTAGAGGGGTTTCCCGACGGGGGAGAAAGCTACTGAGGGCAGTTCCACCCACCCCCAAATAGACGGCAACTCCAGGCCATTGAGGAATAGCCCATCCCCAATGCAAGAGGCTTAAACCCAGATGACCGAAGGGGGTAGGGGGTAAGAGTTGTAGGCTAATTCCGACTAGACTCGCAGAGGCGATCGCGATCGCGCCCCAATTCCAGGGAGACTGCCACAAGCCAAAGGTATCCATCGCCCAGAAATTGACGGGAATCAGTAACAGGGTAGCTAGTCTCAGGGTTTGGGCCGTTAAGCGTAAATTCGCCTGTCGATCTGCCCATAAACTAATTAACCAAAAAACAATCGTATATCCCCACAACACGCCATATTGTCCGACCGCCGGAAACCGTTCCCACTGACTGGCAGCTAAAACGCCGGAGGAGACAACCACAAGAAAAACGCCCAGAAATAACAGCCAGCGAACGCTGAGTTCTGCCATCAACGACTGCACCATCTGCGCTAGGATGCTGGGTTTGGGTGCAGTCGCCACCGTCGGTTTAACGGGTTTGGACGGGCGCGAACGGGGTGGAGGCGAGACAGCCTCAAGGGGTTGGGGTGGGGTGACAACTTCCGGTAGCGGACAAGTGAAATGCTGGCGACACAAACGCCTGACTTGGAGATCGTCAATTAACCCCAGTTGCAACCAAGCCTCAAGTCCGGTGAGGATTTCGGGACGATCCGCTTGAGTTGCAATCTCAATTTTGATCGAGGGATGGTGAGGAGAGGACATTGGAAATTATCCGATAGGACAACATCGAGGATGAATTCCGGCTAACGTTGCTCAGGTTTTCTCACACGCTGTAAGATTTTCAGCATGGCTGGCGAGTTGCCATTGCAATAGCCTAAGTGTGTCACTTTTCCTGAGTGTCCTCGGAAAACCCCAAAACACTTGAAGCGATCGGATTAATTTAAGCTGCGGCGTGGCCTAACACTTTATACACTTGGCGCTGTTCAAATAATTCCACCAAATCGGTATTAATTTTATTTTTGCCCGCTTCGGCGCGGAGGATGTTGAGAACGACATCGACGGGGAGACGCCGCTTGTAAGGGCGATCGCTTGCAGTGAGGGCATCATAAATATCAGCAATGGACATAATCTGCGTTTGGATGGGAATCTCATCTTGCACTAAACCGCGCGGGTAGCCGCTACCATCGAGTTTCTCATGATGCCCGTAGGCAATGTTGGGGACTTGTTTTAAGTGCTTTGTCCAAGGAATGCGCTTGAGGAATTCGTAGCTGTGGGTAACGTGGGCTTCAATGGCTAGCCGTTCTTGGGGGGTGAGGTTGCCTCGCGGCACCATGAGTTGCGCCATTTCCTCTGGGGTGACTAGGGGTTTGAGTTGCCCGTCGATATCCCGGTAGGTGGATTCAGAAAGGGCGACGAGTTCGGCTAGTGCGGCTTCAGAAAGGGCCTGAAATTCTCGCGTCTGGATGGCTTCGGGTTCGTTGAGATCGAGTAATAAGTCCCAATAGCGATTCAGTTGGGTAATGCGAGATTGCAATTGGCTTTCTAAGGCGCTGAGTTTCTGGCAATGCAAGCATTGTTGCGTCTCGGCGGGCGAGTGGATGGAGTTGAAGGGATGCTCGATGAGATACTGGAATTTGCTGTGGGCGCATTCCATTTCGAGGGTGCGTTGGGCTAGGGCAAAGCGATGGCGGATGACATCGAGTTGTTCGGGATAGAGTTTTTTGCGCTTGCCTAAGATGGCTTCGGGGACGCCGATTTTACCGAAGTCGTGTAGGAGGGCGGCGTAGCGAATTTCTTGGATTTGGCGATCGCTAAAATAAATGGATCGTAAGGGGCCCGTGTTGACGCTTGTTGCTTCTAAGCTTAGACCGACGGTTAATTCTGCAACTCGTTCGGAATGACCGTAGGTGGTCGGATCGCGGGCTTCAATGACTTGAATGGAGGCTTTGACAAATCCTTCAAAGAGATTTTCAATACTTTCTTGAAGTTGGTTGCGTTCGATGGAAATGGCGGCTTGGGAAGCCAGCGATCGCACGATGTTTTCTTCCCATGCTGAATAAGCTTTTGTCCGTAATAGGGTATTTTCTTCGGTTAAGGCAACATTGGGTTGAATTTTGCGATTGATCAGTTGCAAAACCCCGGTGATTTCTCCTTCTTGATTTTGCATCGGTAAGACTAACACCGAGCGCGTGCGGTAGGAAAAATCGCGATCGAAGTTACGATCGAGTTGATAGGGGACGGTTTTTGGCAACTCGTAGGCGTCTGAGATATTCAGACTTTCCCCGGTAATGGCGACGTAGCCTGCCAAGCTAGCTGGCGTTAGCGGCATGGCAAATTCGCGAAAAGAAGCAGCCGGAATGGAGTCATTTTGGGCCGTTTTAAACACCAATTTGGGCGATTCATCGCTGCGATCGACGAGGTAAACGCTGCCCGCATCGCTACAGGTAATTTCTCGACTTTTGGACAAAATTAGGTTTAATAATTCTTCCAAGTCATGGCTTCCTGACAAGGCAGCACCAATTGAGAGAAGTTGCTCAATTAATTCAGCTTGTTCTGCGGATTTTTGGAGAATTTCCTGATGGTGAATTGGCGAGATTGCAGGATGAAGCGCATCCATTTCGGTGTTCCTTACTAGGGTTGTGCTTGCTTTCAAACTCCCTCGGACGGGAATCGATCTCCACCGAGGTTAGGCGCTAGTTTATTTATGACCGATCGCGTCCGTAAAAGTCACGTCTTTTGCTCTATCTTTGAGAAATCTTTGAAATTGCGATCGCCATCGATCGGCAATTTCCCGTAGCGCCACTCGTTCTGGGGAATCAAGTTTTTTAAGAAGGCTTAAAATGAGGGTCATGCGCCCTGGAAATTGGGGTTTTTCTAGGTAACGGTTGAGAAAGTTCTCAGAGAAAATGCGAAACAGATCGGTCGTTTTCCCTGTGCGATCGCGGAGATGAAAGGTACAATTTTTACAAGATTCGCTCATGCGATTCATGGAGTTGGCAGCCGCCCCATTAGTTTTAGAGGTTCAGATTTCTCTACAGTGGCTATTCTCCCACGTCAATGACGTTGTTGATAAAGCTAGGTTGAGCGCGTCAAGAAAATCACTACAAGGTTTGGGGAAACTCTTTTTCTTTCTCCCCCTCTTTTGAACTAGAGGGGCGATCGCCAAGTGCGAGTCAAAGACCCTTCAGCTTGTCTTCAGCGTTATGGCTACAGCGATATCCCAACGGGCTTGCATATTCCTCTACCCGCTGTTAGAACTTTTGTCAAAAATTCAGTATCGTTTGCTACTGTTTTGTGAAGTTATCAAACAGTTTCTTGACTCAGGCGCTCAAAAATCCGTAGTCTTTGTTACAGAAATATTTTTATTTTTGTCCATTTGTACTCCGTTGTTGTTGAGGAACGTCTCTGATGAAACTTTATGCAGACCGCGTTACAGACCTAAAGCCTTTATCCTTTTCTGGAGGAATGCGGTTATTTCAGCCTCAATTCCCTGCACGCCCCGAAGTCTCTCCTAACCAGTGGGTGAAGTTAACGCAACCCCTGAGCGACTACAGCGACGATGAAGCGCTTTTGTTGTGCCAGCAGTCTGCAACCGAGTGGGTCGTCTGGATTCCCGGTTATGGGGAAGCGATCGTGCATCAGAGCGAGTTCTGTTAACCCATGCGGTTCTGTGCGTTTGGCGAATCGCCCCCATCGAATTCCTAGGAATGCAAATGCGATTCCCGAAGGGAGCGCTACGCGAATCGCCAACGCTCCAAAGTTCCATAATATTTTCAACCCGATTAGAAAAATTAATTAGCAGAATTACGAAGTATTATCGGTCAGAATGTAGAGAAATGAAGGTTTTTGGGGGGGCGATCGCCGATTATAGTAAACTTTAAAAGTAGCTCAATTGAGATGGAAAATGGCTTCTCAGCAACAAAAACAGACGAATAATCCCGAACGCAAATCCTTACCTTCTCCCACCCACCCCAACCAAGGACTCTCCCTCGCTTCTACTCCAGCGTACCGCTTACCCAACGACAGACCTGTGGCTAGCAATCAAACCGTAGAAGATTCCGACCAACTGATGGGTTATCTCGATTAGTCTTGTCCAAACCGCCTGTTGGTTTGGCCAGCAAAGCTGCGTAAAATAGGGAAGTTTCCCCAAGCTTTCAAGATGTTAGGAGGTGGGCAATGCCCGCAGCAGTTGGCGTGATTCAGACCATTGGGTTTCCTGCTATCTTGGCGGCGGCAGATGCTGCCGTTAAAAATGGACGAGTTACGCTAGTCTATTACGATATTGCGGAGAGCGGTCACTTTTATATTGCCATTCGCGGGAGCATCTCAGAAGTGAAGCCCGCGATCGCAGCCGGAATTGAAGCCGCTGAAAAAACCTTTGGTGGAGAGGTTGTCACCCATTACATTGTGCCCAACCCTCCAGAAAATATTGTTGCGGTTTTACCGATTGAGTATACGGAACAAGTTGAACCGTTTAGAACCTAATTTCATTCCTGCTGAGATAGCTGAAAAGGGAAGTAAGGCTCGTACAATAATGCTTGGGTTTCTCACGCTTAATTAATCAGGAGAAAGGAATGTCCATAGTTGCCGTTGGCTCGATTGAAACAAAGGGGTTTCCGGGGATTCTGGCTGCTGCTGATGCAATGGTCAAAGCCGGTCGAGTCACTTTAGTCGGTTATATTCGGGTCGGGAGCGCTCGCTTTACCGTGATTATCCGGGGCGATGTCTCGGAAGTGAAAACGGCAATGGATGCCGGAATTGCAGCGGTAGAGAAGACTTATGGTGCAACCTTAGAGTCTTGGGTAATTATTCCGCGACCCCACGAAAACGTGGAATGCGTTTTACCCATTGCCTTTAGCGAAAAAGTTGAACCCTTCCGCGAAGCTGTCGAACAGTTCCGCATTCCCGGACGCGGGGCCTAGAATTTGCGGGAGAAATCTTCAAAATCTCTCCCGCAAAAATCGGTAAAATATGACGGTTGTATACGGCGACACGAGCGTTGATAGAGCGTTATACTCTGCCCGAAATGGGCGAATTGTGGACAGAAGCCTATAAACTCAAGACTTGGCTGCAAGTCGAGATTGCAGTTTGCGAGGCGCAAGCGGAGTTGGGATACATTCCCGCCGACGCAGTAGAAGAGATTAAGGCAAAGGCGAACTTTGACCCCAAACGGGTTCTAGAGATTGAAGCGGAAGTTCGCCACGATATGATTGCCTTTCTCACGAATGTGAATGAGTATGTGGGGGATGCAGGTCGATACATCCATTTGGGGTTAACCAGTTCGGATGTGTTGGATACGGCTTTGGCGCTTCAGATGGTGGCGAGTTTGGACGTGTTGCTCGGACAACTCGAACAACTGATCCAAGCGATTCGCTACCAAGCGCAGCAACATCGCGATACGGTGATGATTGGGCGATCGCACGGCATCCACGCCGAACCGATTACCTTTGGCTTTAAGCTGGCGGGTTGGCTGGCTGAAGTGTTGCGCCATCGCGATCGCCTCTGTCGCCTTAACTCGCAAATTGCAGTGGGGAAAATCTCCGGCGCGGTGGGTACCTATGCCAATATTGACCCCAGAGTGGAAGCGATCGCCTGTGCCAAGTTGGGGTTAGAACCGGATACGGCCTCGACTCAGGTGGTTTCGCGCGATCGCCATGCTGAGTTTGTCCAAACCCTAGCTTTGCTCGCCGCCTCCATCGAACGCTTTGCTGTGGAGATCCGCAACCTGCAACGCACGGATGTTTTGGAAGTGGAAGAGTATTTTTCCAAGGGGCAAAAAGGCTCTTCTGCAATGCCGCACAAGCGCAACCCGATCCGCTCGGAACGCCTAACGGGGATGGCGCGGGTGATTCGAGGCCATGCCGTCGCTGCGCTAGAAAATGTTGCCCTGTGGCACGAACGCGATATTTCTCACAGTTCCGTTGAACGGGTGATTTTACCGGATGCTTGCATTCTCATGCATTTTATGCTGGTAGAAACGGCCGATTTAATTAAGCATCTGCTGGTGTATCCCGAAAACATGAAGCGGAACATGAACCTCTACGGCGGTGTGGTGTTCAGCCAGCGAGTTCTCCTCGCCCTGGTGGAAAAAGGCATGAGTCGCGAAGAGGCTTATCGCGTGGTGCAAGGATGCGCCCATACTGCGTGGAATCAACCGAATGGCAATTTCCAAGCCTCGATCCAACAAGATCCGCAAGTGACGCAATACCTTTCCCCAGAGGAGATCGAACAATGTTTCGATCCGCAGCATCACTTAAAACACTTAGACGAGATTTACCAGCGTTTAAGCATTTAAGGCTAACGAGAGGCAGGTGTAGCGGGGGCTGCATCTGTCTGTTTCGTTTGGGGCTGAGTTTGACGAGATTGGGGTAAAAACCGATAGTAAAGGAAAAGATCCTGGTAAGGAATGCTAGCAACGTCTGTCTTGAAAAGGCGATCGCAGCTAAAAATTCTAGTTCAGTAAATTTACAGACCTTAGTATCCGTCATCAGGATAACCGCACATTAAAAAAGTTGCCACTTATTTTTTGTGACCTCCAAAGTCTTGATTTGAGGACAATTCAGAGATCCAAAGGACGCGAAGTATAAAATAATTAAGAGGCGATTGAGCTAGATTTGGGATTAAAAAGAGTGAATAATCCTGCGAGTATAGGCGAGACGCCTGCATGTTTATATCTGCGTCTCAGTACATTCTCTTAGGGAAAACTTGTATTAGTATCTCAGTAAAATTACGATGATCGCGCTTACGAGGCAGAAGACACTAAATTCATTCTCGATAAAAAGGCCCGCAAGCGATCGCTTTGAGGGTTCGTCAACACCTGACGTGCATTTCCCTGTTCTTCCACTAACCCCTGGTTGAGGAAAATGACCCGATGCGCCACTTCCCTAGCAAACTGCATTTCATGCGTCACCACCACCATCGTCATCCCTTCTTCGGCTAACTGCTTCATTACCATTAGCACTTCCCCGACTAATTCCGGATCGAGGGCGCTGGTGGGTTCGTCAAAGAGGAGGATTTTGGGACTCATGCAAAGGCTGCGGGCGATCGCCACTCGCTGCTTTTGTCCCCCCGATAATTGTTCTGGGTACGCATTCGCCTTCTGGGATAAACCCACCTTTTCTAGGTAATGATGCGCTAGTTGCAAACTCTCGCGGCGGGATTTATTCTGCACCTTCTGGGGTGCTAGCATCAAATTTTCAACGACGCTGAGGTGGGGAAACAGGTTAAACTGCTGAAACACCATGCCGACTTGCGATCGCAATTCCCGCAACTGGTGCGTCTTCAAGTTCGGTCGCGATAAATCAATATTATTGACAATTAACTGACCGCCATTAATCGTTTCCAGACGGTTAAAACAGCGCAGCAACGTACTTTTACCGCATCCAGATGACCCAATCACAGCGACAACCTCGCCAGTGCGAATCGTTCCGCTAACGCCGCGCAGAACCTCTAATTCGCCATAGCTTTTATGCAAATCTGTAAAAATAATGGCAGGGCGGGAATCTTCCATGCTCGAAGTTGGGTAAACCTGTGCTGCTCTAAAAGACTATCCTAGCGGTAATTTGTCAAATCGTATTGGTTGGTACAATTTGTTAACTTTATTTCCCGACACACTAAAAAACAGAGTAGTTTTTTCTTGACTGCCGATTGTCAAAATCCCTTTTATTTGATCGCAACTTGATAAAAAATGCTGAGATTCACTCGTTCGCGCTTTGTACGCCGTCTCGTTCCCGGCTTAGTCGCCCTTTCAATTGTCACAGCTTGCGGAGGGAACCAAACCCAAACCGGACAAGCCGGAGGACAATCCCTCACCGTCGCTACAGAACCCGCCTTTCCTCCCTTTGAGTCGCAGGGGGCGGGCGGCGAACTTGAAGGCTTTGATATCGACTTAATGAACGCCATTGGCGAAGCCGCAGACTTGAATATCCAATTTCAAAGTCTCCCCTTTGATGGGATAGTCCCCGCCTTACAAGCCGGACAAGTGGATGCAGCCATCAGCGCGATGACCATTACCCCCCAACGCCAGCAAACCGTTGATTTCTCCCGACCTTACTTTAAGGCAGGTTTGGCGATCGCCGTTCGCGAAAACAACACTGACATTCAAGGCTTTGACGACCTCAAAAATAGACGCATCGCCGTCCAAATTGGCACCACAGGCGCAAACCAAGCCAAAAACCTTGAAGGGGCAACAATCAGCACCTTTGACTCCGCCCCCCTCGCCCTGCAAGAATTAGCCAACGGGAATGTAGACGCCGTTATTAACGATGCCCCCGTTACCCTATACGCCATTGAAAGCGGCAACCTGCAAGGCTTAAAAGTCGTAGGTCAACTGGTGACAGAAGAATACTATGGAATTGCCCTCCCCAGAAACTCCCCCAACCTCGAACGGGTGAATCAAGGCTTGACCGAAATTAAAAACAATGGCACCTATGCTGAAATTTATCAGAAATGGTTTGGGGTAGAACCGCCCACTCTACCGGAAACTGCACCCACAAACTAACGCTATCCTGAGTTGGGTTGAGTCGCGCCAAGCTGAACCCAACCTCAGCCAGCATCGGGTTTTTGGAGTCAATTTCGGCAATCTACTTTTTCAGCTTAATTTATTAATCGAGATAAAATCGTGTGGGAACCTCTGCAAGTTATTCGCGACGCCTTACCTAACCTGCTGTTAGGAGCAATTGTCACCCTTCAGCTAACCGCTTTCAGCACCGTTTTAGGGATGATTGGCGGGTCTTTAGTCGCTATTGGTCGGTTGTATGGCCCAGTCCCGCTAAAATTATTGATGCGAGTGTATGTAGACTTTTTCCGAGGAACGCCCCTACTCGTTCAGATTTTCATGATCTATTTTGGGCTGCCTTCCCTATTGCGAGAACTGGGTTTGCAATTCACCTTTGACCGTTTTCCTGCTGCGGTTTTAGCCCTAACTTTAAATAGTGCGGCCTATATTTCTGAGATTGTGCGCGGTGGCATCCAATCCATCGAAAAAGGACAATCGGAAGCCTCGCAATCTTTAGGCTTAGGGCCAGTCCAAACCATGCGCTATGTTATTTTCCCCCAAGCTCTACAACGGATGTTACCGCCTTTGGGAAATGAATTTATTACACTCCTCAAAGATACCAGTTTAGTTGCCATTATCGGCTACGAAGAGTTATTTCGGCGCGGTCAATTAATTGTTGCTAGTAACTACCGTGCTTTTGAAATTTACGCAGCCGTAGCGCTGGTTTATCTCTGTTTGACATTACTCTCCTCTCAAGTCTTTTCTTTCCTCGAAAAATGGATGAGTCCTACTTATCGCGCCCAACGAAAAGCCAGGTTACAAGTTAGCGAATAGTGTTAGGCTAAAACCTATAAATTTGCTGAAACTCGTTCATTGCATACACAAGTTAGGTAAACTGACAATTAGCAGTCGATTGATTACCTCAGACTCTGAGTTTATTTTCCATGCTTCAAAGATTATATGTCCATAATTTTAGATGTTTAGAAAACTTTGAGCTATCTCTCAAAGGAATGTCATCAGCACTTCTGATTGGGAAGAATGGAGTAGGGAAATCAACAATTTCTAGTGCATTAGAGTTACTTCAAACGATTGGTCGGGGACAAAATAGAGTTGGGCAGTTAATTCAAACTAAAGACTTTTCTCCCGGACGATCTGATATCCCAATTCGATTTGAAATTGAAGTCTTACTCGAAGAGAAAGTCTATAAATATGTGCTTGCATTGGAATTGCCAGAAAGCTTTAGAGAACTGCGAGTACGTGAAGAGCAGTTGTTAGTTGCAGGAGCCTCAATTTTTTCCAGACAAGAAGCTCAAGTTACTCTGAGTTCACGAAGTCGCGAAGCTCAATTTTTGGTAGATTGGCATCTGATTGCTCTTCCAGTTATTCAAGAGCAATCCGAAGCCGATCCGCTTCGTATCTTCAGAACTTGGCTTGCACGCATGGTTATCTTATCTCCCATTCCAAGCTTAATGACGGGAGACTCTAACGGTGAAACTTTAGAACCAAAACGAGATGGTTCCAACTTTGGAGAATGGTTTTCTGGCTTGCTCAGTCGCTATCCTGCTGCCTATAAAGAAGTCGATAAATATCTACAAACGGCTATGCCTGATATTAGCGATATTTATAATGAATTAATTGCTAAAAATTCCAAGAGCATGATTGTTAGGTTTGAAAAAAATGACGCCAGTTTAAGTGTTGATTTTAAGGACTTATCTGATGGAGAGAAATGCTTCTTTCTCTGTGCAGTTGTCTTAGCTGCCAATAAATATTACGGGCCGCTTTTTTGCTTCTGGGATGAGCCTGACAATCACCTTTCCTTATCAGAAGTTGGACATTTTATGATGTCGCTGCGTCGTTCATTTAAGAGCAGCGGTCAAATTTTAGCAACTTCGCATAATGAAGAAGCTATTAGAAAGTTTTCTAGTGAAAATACGTTCTTGCTCGATCGAAAAAGTCATTTAGAGCCGACTTTAATCCGATTACTGAGTGAAGTATCTATCGGCGGAGATATTATAGATAGCTTAATTCTTGGCGATGCAGAATTATGAGTATTAACAACTATTTACCGCATCTACTTGTGCTACCTGAAGATGAAGCGAATTATAAGATTGTCAACGGATTTCTGCTTAATCTTAACCTCGATTTACGGTCAATTAAAGTTTTACCTTATGTTGGGGGGTGGAATGTAGCCGTAGAGAAATTCGTAAAGGATTATGCGCCTAAAATGCGACAGTACCCAGAAAGAAGAATGGTATTGCTGATTGATTTCGATCGACAAGACAATCGACACAATCACATAAACGAAAAAATCCCAGATGATTTAAGAGATAGAGTATTTATAATTGGCACTTTCTCTAATCCAGAAGAGTTAAGAAATAGTCTTAGAAAGAGTTTTGAAGAAATTGGCGAGACGATTTCAAAGGATTGCTTTGACAATACGGAAGGCTTATGGAATCACAATCTTCTTAAACATAACAAGACTGAGTTGGAGCGGATGATTTCTTCTGTAAAGCCTTTCCTTTTTAGTTAAGGTAAGGTCAACTTTATATGAAATGCCTAAATAAGTTGTGCAATTCCCCTCACCCTAGGGAGAGGGGAGTTATAGAAGTTTCAGGTTTGATTTTTAGGATTTTTGTTGCTATTTCCCATCAGAAGAAATTGCGCGATCGCTCTCAGCCTTGAGTTTTTCGGGATCTACTCAAAAAAAGGGTTGGGTCAACCTTAGCACGACCCAACCGATGGGAAAAGCTATGCCATTAGTGCAACGGTTTGGCGGATAGCTGGCGATAGACTTCTTGGACTTGTTCGTCTAGATCCTGGCTGGTATCGAGAGAGGTGACGTAGTGGCGTTCCTCGGCGGTGTAGGGTTCTAGGGCGGCCAGTTGCGATTCTAATAGGTCTGCGGTGGCATCGGCAATATCGCCGGTTCGCTGTTCTAAGCGTTCCCTCAAGACTTCCACAGGGGCGATACAGTTGATGATGCGGAGGGATAAGCCTTGTTCTTTAGCGCGGGCGATCGCACTTTCTCGATACGCCACGCGATCGTACTTGGCATCTAAGATCGCGTTAAACCCTTGAGACGCTAAGAGCAAACCCAACTCTAAAAGGCGATTATACGTCTTTTGACTCATTTCCGGCGTATACAGGTCATCGCCTCCGCGTTGGGTGAGGGGAATTCCCGCCAAGTGTTTGCGAACGGCGTCAGAACGGAGGTGAATTGCGCCTAATTTTCGGGCGAGTTTGCGCGCTACGGTACTTTTACCGGAACCCGATACGCCCGACATCAGGATAACCTGACCTTGTTTTTGTTGGGTATATTCCCAAGCGAGTTTGTAATACTCCGAGGCGGTTTGGCTGGCTTTGGCTTTTTGGGGTTCGGGAACCGCCGGATCGTCGAGTAAGAAAGAGGTGACTTTTGCCCGAACGTAGGCTTGGCGACTCAGGTACAGGGGGAGGAGTTGCAAGCCTTCCCAGTCTCCGGTTTGTTCGATATAGGTATTTAAAAAGGCGTTTCCTAAATCTTGGCGTCCCCGCGCTTCCAAGTCCATAACGGCGAAGGCGACATCGTACATGACATCGACAAAGCGGAAGGGTTCATTGAATTCAATACAGTCAAATAGGACAATTTTGTCTTGCCACAGGCTAATATTGCGGGCGTGTAAGTCGCCGTGACATTCGCGAATGCGATGATTTTGAATGCGAGATTCAAACAGATCTTGACGTTCGGCAAAAAAGCGATCGCTATAGTCTTGGGTTTGGTCAAACCATTGTTGCGTCTGCGGGCCGCCAATGTATTTCTGGCTTTGTTCGTAGTTTTGATCGAAGGCTTCGCGAATTTGCGAGACTTGACCAAAGCTGCGGATATAGTCGTTGGTGGCTGATTTCCCGTGAAACTCCGCCACGACTTGCCCCAAGCGCTGCATCAATTCTTCGGTGAGTTCATTTTTTTCAAACATCCCGCTGAATAGGGCTTCTTGGGGAAATTGGCGCATTTTCACAGCATATTCAACGACCTCCCCCTCGCCTTCGCCTAGGTAAAAGCGATCGCCATCTTGAGAAATCGCCACCACCTCTAAATACAGATCCGGCGCGCCTCGCTGATTCATCCGCAACTCTTCTTGGCAAAAGTGGCGGCGCAATTCTAGGGTAGAAAAGTCTAAAAAGCCGAAGTTTACAGGTTTTTTCAGTTTATAGGCATACTCGCCCGTCAGCAGCACATAGGAAACGTGGGTTTGTTCTAAATGAATCGGTTCTTGTGCCGGATGCGGATAGAAATCCGGTTTCAGCATCTGTCGAATGACGGGGGGAAGGCTGGTTTCTGTCATATCGCAAGGTATTAAGTGAAATGCGCTGAATTCAAGTGCCTCGATTCAGCAGCAGGCTAAGTTGCCAGAAAATAGTACCGTACTTTACAGGCTAAAAAGAAACCAGAGGCGATCGCCCCTGGTTGATGCAAATCTAGAAAAACGCTAGATCTAATTATTCAGCAGCGGTTTCAGTTTCAGTTGTGGCTTCTGCGGTTTCGCCTTCAACTTCGCCTTCTGCTTCTAAGCCGTACTGAATCCCTTCAAGCGCATCTTCAGTTTCTGTGGCAGCTTCCGAGACTCGCGGTTGCAGAACGCTAACCACCGCTAAATCGGGATCGCCCAATGCTTGCGCGCCAGAGGGCAGAATGATGTCTTTTAAGTAGAGGGTATCGCCAATATTCATCTCGGAAACATTGATTTCAATTGAATCCGGGATGCTATCGGGGCTGCATTCCACTTGCAGTTCATTCAAGGTGGTATCTAAAACGCCGCCGTCTTGTTTCACGCCTACGGCTTCGCCCACATAGCTGAGAGGAACCACCACTTGCAGGCTATCTTGAGAGGCGATCGCAAAAAAGCTGAGGTGATAGGGGAACCCTTTCCAAGCATGGGTTTGCACTTCCCGCAACAGGGTGATACCTTGCCAAGGTTCATCGGGAATATTTAACCGAATCACCGTGTTATTCACTGTTGCTTTTTTGAGCAGCAGTTCAACGCTTTTAGCATCAACGGTGAGGTGAATCGCTTCGGTTCCCTTATGTCCGTATAAGTTCGCCGGAATTTGACCTTCGCGGCGCAGGGCATTGGGTTTGCTGCCAGGTTGGCGCTTACGACCTTCGAGTGTAACTTCCATCGTTTAATCTCAAATTCACTGCAAATATGGACAATTGATTTCGCGTTTCAGACGCCGACGGGCGTTCCATTCGCATCAAGTAGGGCGCGTTTCGGACCGTGAATCGGATCTTCAACGATAATGGTCTGATCGCGGCTTGCCCCAAGCGAGACAATCGCAATCGGAACTTCCATCAGTTCGGCGAGGAACTTCAGATAGTCGAGGGCTTGCTTGGGTAAGTCTTCTAGGGTGCGACAATCGGCTGTCGATTGTTTCCAACCCGGTAGCGTTTTATAAATAGGCTGGCACCGGGCGAATTTCCGCGATCCACTGGGGAAGTCGTCGCACTGAGTCCCGTCGATTTCGTAGGCGACGCAGACTTGAATTTCATCGAGTTCGTCGAGAACGTCGAGTTTGGTGATCGCCAGACAGTCTAAACCGTTGATCCGCACGGCATAGCGTCCGATCACCGCATCAAACCAGCCGCAACGCCGCCGCCGTCCGGTGGTGGTGCCAAATTCGGCACCGCGATCGCACAATAATTGTCCCACTTCCCCGTGCAATTCGGTGGGGAAGGGCCCTTCACCAACGCGGGTGGTATAGGCTTTGGCGACGCCAATCACGCGATCGATCGCAGTGGGGCCAATCCCCGTTCCCACGCAAGCGCCCCCGGCTACGGGGTTGGAGGAGGTGACGTAGGGATAGGTGCCATGATCGAGATCCAAAAGCGTCCCTTGCGCCCCTTCAAACAAAATATTGCGCTTTTCTTGAATGGCATCATAAATCCGCAAGGAACTATCTACCACATGCGGGCGCAGGCGTTCGGCGTATGCTAAATACTGGTCGATCACTTCCTCTGGATCGAGAGGGGGCAGATCGTAAAGTTTTTCTAAAATGACATTCTTATAATTAACAGTCCACCGCAGTTGTTTTTTCAGCGCTTCGGGTTCCATCAAATCGATGACGCGAATCCCCGTGCGTTCTGATTTATCGGCGTAGGTTGGTCCAATCCCGCGCTTGGTGGTGCCGATCTTATGGTTGCCTCGCCGTTCTTCGGAGGCTTGATCGATCAGGCGATGATAGGGCATCGTCACATGGGCGGTTTCCGAAATCATCAGATTTTTCGTGGAAATGCCCAGTTTTTCAAGCTGATCGATTTCTTCAATCAGGACTTGCGGATCGATGACGGTGCCGCAGCCAATAATGCACTCGGTATCGGGATATAAAATTCCAGAGGGAATCAGGTGCAGTTTAAAGGTTTTATCCTTTACGACAACAGTGTGGCCTGCATTGACCCCCCCTTGGTAACGTACAACCACATCTGCTGACTTACTCAGCAAATCTGTTATCTTGCCTTTTCCTTCGTCGCCCCACTGGGCCCCAATTACAATAACGTTAGCCAAGGGTCTCTCGCTCAAGCTTTCACACAAACTACCATTATTACCAGGTTGCGTTCATCTCGTCAACCCGCGCTAGCGCAGTGAAAAATCTGGCTTAATTGGGCATTAAACCCGACCAAGCGCAGAACTTCAAGCTATCGTAGAGAGATATTAGCGTTAATTTTTTGTAACAGATTATTGTTGTTTGACCTCAAGAGGCTTTATGGCTTTATATGCGGAACTTCACCGCCACCTGGGGGGGTCAGTCGTTCCCCGTATTCTTTGGCGGTATTTTCATCGTAGCGATGCAGAACTTGCACAACGTTTTCCAGAATACAATAGTTTTGAGGATTTTTACACGCGACCGCGCAACACCCTGGATGAATATTTAGAGTTGCATACTTTAGTAGAAAGCGTGCAAACCTCGGAAACGCTGCCCTATTTTATTTATCGGTTAATTCGCGGGGCGTATATTTTTGAGAATTTGGCGTATTTGGAGTTGCGTTATACGCCTTATTTGCGAACCCCCGAACACCTGAGTCAGTCGCAGCGGATTGACTTGATGCGCGAGATTGTAGAGATTGTGGGGAAAGCCAGTCAACTCCAGGATTGTCCAACCGTGGCTAGCCAGATCCTGTGTATGCACTCGCGCTTGCCCTATGAGGTGAATCGGGCGATTATCGATTTAGCGGTCGAAAAGCGCGAATATGTCTGTGCGATTGATATTGCAGGGGGCGATGCTCATTATCGCGATCGCCTTGATGAAATTATCCAGCTTTACGAGTATGCGCGATCGCACGGACTCAACACCACCGGACACCTGTACGAAACCCCCGATGGCTGCTATCCCGAACTGTTACCCTATCTCATGCGGATCGGACATGGGATTCAAATTCCGCTATTGCACCCCGAATTGTTGCCCGAAGTCGCCCGACGCGGACAATGTTTAGAGGTGTGTCCCACCACGTATCTCAAAACCGGCACCCTAACCGATTTGCATCAACTCAAAGTCGTCTTCGATCGGTGCTTTGAAGCGGGTGTAGATGTCGCCATCTGTACGGATAATGCGGGCTTGCATAACGTGCGCTTGCCGTTTGAGTATGAGAACCTGCTGACCCTTGACGTGATTGGTTTTGAAGAATTACAAGCCTGTCAAGAGGCGTCCTTCCGCCATGCTTTTGCCTGGCCCTATCGCGATCGCCCAGCATCCTTACTCAACGGACTGCTGAAAACAGAAACCTCACCCGCTTTAGCGGCTAGCAGCTAGGGGTTAACATCGAGTGAAGAGATCGCACCGGGTTCTCTTCACTGAGGATTGTTTAAGCGCCCCGTTGCAAAGCAGATTCCACCTGTCTGAACTCTTGTTCTAAGCGCGTTTTCAGTTTTTGAGGAACCGGACGATTCGGATAAGAACTATAGTGACCGGCTAAACCGTTTAGTGCAGTTCGCATTGTCGTAAATGAACTTAAATTAGACACCGCCGGATCGCGACGGTAGCGAGAAGCAAAATCATTAATGCGCTGGCGAGCATCCGCTTGAGCTGCCGCTTTATCTGGCGTATTATCAGGAAGTTCAATCGCGGTTCTGAGACTTTCAATCAAACTCAAGGTATCTTGGCGATAATCGCCCGTTAGCGTACCTGTCTGACCGGAACAGCCGACTAAACCAATAACCGCAACTAAAATAAGAGGCAGGAGGCGCGATAGCAAACGTTTGATAAACATGGTCGAGAAACAACCTTAAATTCAGTATCGAAATCAGGACGATCCTAACCTGGATTGGTAGCCAGAAGATCGACTCACGCCAAGACCCTTATACGCCCTAGCTTTTAAACGCTCTCCAATAAACTTCTCCTCAAAGACTTGTCCGCACTCAAGAGTTGGGGTCGAATTTTCATGGCACAATCTCTGAGGTTGTTAACCTTATCTTTACCCTGAAGCGCTATCGTTCAGAAGGTCTATCAAAATTCCCAGTTTGGCTCAATAGCAGAATCCCTAAATAACAATGCGTTTACGTCTGAACTCCCTCAACCCCACTCGTCTTGCGGCCACATCTTTATCAGCAGTTGCGTTAGCTTTCAGCGTTACCGCTTGTGGTCCCCGTACCGCCGAAACCCCCACACCGGGAACTGCTACCACTCAAGGGGGGGGTAGCGGGCAAACGGTGACTTTGAGTGGTGCCGGTGCGTCCTTCCCTGCTCCTTTATATCAACGCTGGTTTGCGGCTTACAACCAAGATGTCGATCGCAACGTGCAAGTCAGCTATCAATCTGTGGGTAGCGGTGCCGGGTTAGAACAATATATTAATGGCACCGTAGACTTTGGCGCGAGCGACGCACCCATTCAAGGCGATCGCTTAAAATCTTTCCAAGACAAATACACCGCAGAACCCATCCAAATCCCAATGGCGGCGGGGGCTGTCGTTCTGGCTTACAATCTCCCCGGTTTTGATAACCTCAGACTCTCTCGCGAAGCCTATTGCGGCATTGTAGAAGGTCGCGTCACCCGCTGGAATGACCCCTTAATTGCCCAACAAAACCCCGGACAAAACCTTCCCGACCAACCCATCACCTTTGCTCACCGTTCCGATGGTAGCGGAACCACCTTTATTTTCGTTAACCATATTGATGCTGCTTGTCCCAATTGGCCGGCTGGCGTTGGCACTTCCGTGAACTGGCCGACTGGCGTTGGCGGTCAAGGAAACGAAGGGGTTGCGGCTCAAATTCAGCAAAACGAAGGCACCATCGGCTACATCGAGTACGCCTACGCTAAACTGAACAATATTCAAATGGCAGAACTGCAAAACCGTTCCGGGAATTTCATCTTCCCCTCAGCGGAATCTGCGGCTGCCACCTTTGAAGGCGTTGAAATTCCCGAAGACTTTGGTTTAACCGTACCTGACCCAGAAAATGCCCAAGCGTTCCCCATTGCAGGCTTGACTTGGATCATGATTTATCCGCAATATCAAGATGCAGCGAAGTGGAACACCTTACAAAATGTTCTGACTTGGGCGTTGACTGACGGTCGCCCCATTGCTGAAGAACTCGGTTATATCCCCATGCCTGACACCATTGTTCAGCGCATTCAACAAGTAATGAGCGAAGTTCAAACTCAGTCTCAGTAATCAAGTTCAGTTGAGTGGAAGGCAACTGTCTTCCACTACTGACCAGCCTATTGACTTTTCAAGGACAATCATGAGTTCACTGACTGGAGACTCCCTCGCAGATAAGCCGATTTCCCTAGAAAAACGATGGAATGTCACCACTATTGTTGACCAAATTTTTTACTTCCTGACTCTAATCTTGGCGATTGGGGTGGGTTTTGTCTTGACCTGGGTGGCTTATGAAATTGTAGGCTTGGCATTTCCAGCTATTCAAGGCTATGGGTTGAGCTTTCTGACCTCAACGACCTGGGACCCCGTTCGCAACATCTATGGCGTTCTGCCACAGGTTTACGGCACTCTAGTCACCTCATTTATTGCCTTGTTAATTGCCGTTCCCTTTGGGGTCGGCATTGCGATTTTTTTAAGCGAAGACTTTGTACCCGTCTCGATTCGCACCCCCATTGCTTTTGCGATTGAACTGCTGGCGGCGGTGCCTAGCGTCGTTTATGGTTTGTGGGGAATTTTCGTTTTCATTCCCTTTTTAAGACCCTTTTATTTATTCCTGCATAACAACTTTGGCTGGATTCCCCTGTTTTCTACTCCACCGAGAGGTAATAGCCTTCTCACCTTGGGAATTGTCCTGTCAATCATGATTGTGCCCACAATTATTGCTATTTCTCGCAGTACCTTAATTTCTTTGCCTCGCGATTTGCGTCAAGGGGCCCTGGCTTTAGGGGCGACGCGTTGGGAAGCAATTTTGCGCGTGTTGGTGCCTGCTGGCTTTTCGGGAATTGTCGGTTCAATCATGCTGGCTTTGGGTCGGGCTTTGGGCGAAACAATGGCGGCGGCGATGTTAGTCGGCAATGCTAACCGGATTACCGCCTCTTTATTGGCACCTGGGGCAACCATTGCTTCATTGATTGCTTCCCAGTTCGGCGAAGCGGGGCGCGCCCAAGTTGCAGCCCTGATGTATTCCGGGGTGGTTCTAATGGTGATGACGCTTTTAGTCAATATTTCTGCCGAAGTCATCATTAGACGCTTCCAAAACATCGAGTAATTGAACTAATCTGTTATGACTACTCAAAGCCCAGAAATGAGCGATCGCGATCTGTTTGCTCGCAAATCCAATTCACCCCGCAATATCTTTAATGTGGGGATGACTGTTTTAGTCTCTGTCTTTACAGTCGTGATGCTGCTGCCTTTGGGGGCCATTATTTTTGATGTGGCCCGTAAAGGGATTCAATATGTTGGGATTGATTCCTTTACCCGCTTGCCTCCCCCGCCCGGTTTAACAGAAGGGGGCTTTGGCAACGCTGTTGTGGGAACCTTAATTGTCCTGAGTATTGCTGCTGCCATTAGCGCCCCGTTTGGCATTTTAGCGGCGGTGTATTTAACCGAGTTTGGACGCGGCAGCCGCATTGCCTATTGGGTGAAGTTTGCCGCCAACGTTCTCAGCGGCGTTCCGGCGATTCTGTGCGGTTTGTTCGCCTATGCGGTGGTCGTACTGACAACGGGTGGTTTCTCGGCCTTTGCGGGTGGGGTGGCGCTGGCGGTGCTGATGTTGCCGATTGTGTTGCGAACCACAGAAGAAGGGTTGTTGCTGGTTCCCAGAGAAGTGCGACAAGCGGCTATCGGCTTGGGGGCAACGAATTTTCAAACGATTACGCGGATTGTGCTGCCTGCGGCTTTACCGGCGATCGCCACTGCGGTTACACTTTCATTAGCCCGTGCGGGTGGGGAAGCTGCACCGTTACTGTTTACCGCCCTGAACAATAACTTTTGGTCTACTGACCCCTCCCAACCCATCGCGACCTTATCGGTACTGATTTATTTCTTTGCGATTATTCCCTACAAGGCACAACAGGATTTGGCTTGGGCCGCAGCATTGGTCTTGCTGGGGATTATTTTGTTGGTGAGTATTACTTCGCGACTCCTGACGCGGCGCAAAGTTTACTGATGCTTTTTGCTTTAAGTCTTAACGTCCGAGTCTAGAACCGTCCTTCATTTATTCTCCTGTCATGAACACCAATACCTCAGACCAGGCTTTTGCTGACAAAGTTGTTGCCCCAGAGACAGCAGTTTTGCGAACAGAGAGCGTTTCGATCTACTATGGCGCATTTATGGCGGTGCGAAAAGTGGCCATGAATATTCCTCGCCATAAAGTAACGGCTTTTATCGGCCCTTCCGGTTGCGGTAAAAGTACGTTGCTGCGATGCTTCAACCGCCTGAATGACTTGATTCCGGGGGCGCGAGTTGAAGGACGCATTACCTATAATGGCATTGACTTGTATGGCCCAAAAGTCGATCCAGTAGAAGTCCGCCGTCGCATTGGCATGGTGTTCCAAAAGCCGAACCCCTTTCCGAAGTCGATTTATGACAACATTGCCTTTGGGGCACGGGTGAATGGCATAAAATGCGATATGGATGAGTTGGTAGAGCGATCGCTCCGTCAAGCTGCTCTGTGGGATGAAGTGAAAGATAAACTCAAAGAAAGTGGTTTAGCTTTATCCGGCGGTCAGCAACAGCGTCTGTGTATTGCCCGGACTGTGGCGATTCAACCCGAAGTCATCTTAATGGACGAACCCTGTTCGGCACTAGACCCCATCTCGACCTTACGGATTGAAGACTTAATCCAAGAACTCAAAGAACAATACACAATTGTGATTGTTACCCACAACATGCAACAGGCCTCGCGGGTTGCAGATATGACCGCATTCTTTAACGCAGAAGCCACTGATAAAGGCAACCGCTTCGGCTACTTGGTGGAATACGACAAGACCGAAAAGATTTTCCAAAATCCTCAAGAAGAGTCCACCCAGCAGTATGTTAGCGGTCGTTTCGGTTAAGCGGCTGTCTCAAAGTCTAAGGGTTCAGCGATTCAACGGTCTGAAAACACGGAGTTGAGCTAAGATTCTCGCACCTTAGCTCAATTTTGGCTTTTAAAGCGATCGCCCTCAAGGATCTTGCACCCTTCTCAGTCAGACCTGAGAAACCGAGTTTCTTAAGGAAAAATCAGGGTTTCAACTTGAGCAATTGACAAGAAACCCGGTTTTTGGCACTGGTGCAAGATGTCAGTTGTGCAGACTGACCTCTAAAACTTGAATAACCCTGTCTCGACCGGAGTCTTGATACAATAACCTATTGCTCGATGGTAGTTGCTAGACTGAAAAGTCTATTGGGGAGAATCACACATGGGAATGACACTGACTGAAAAGATTATCGCGCGGGCTAGCGGACGGTCTGCGGTTACGCCTGGAGAGAATGTCTGGGTGAACGTCGATGTATTAATGACCCATGATGTTTGCGGGCCGGGAACCATTGGCGTTTTTAAGCGGGAATTTGGCGCAGATGCAAAGGTTTGGGATAACGAAAAGATTGTTTTAATTCCCGACCACTATATTTTTACCGCCGATGAACGCGCAAATCGCAATGTAGATATTCTGCGCGAGTTTGCCCAAGAACAACATATTAAATACTTCTACGATATTACCGATCGCGCCGACTTCAAGGCCAACCCCGATTATAAGGGGGTTTGCCATATTGCCTTAGCTCAAGAAGGTCACACCCGTCCGGGAGAAGTCCTGTTTGGGACAGACTCCCATACTTGCAATGCAGGGGCGTTTGGTCAATTTGCCACAGGGATTGGCAATACGGATGCGGCGTTTATCCTGGGGACGGGTAAGCTGTTAATTAAAGTCCCGGCGACGATGCGGTTTGTCTTAGATGGCGAAATGCCGGATTATTTATTGGCAAAAGACCTGATTTTGCAGATTATTGGCGATATTACCGTTGCGGGTGCCAATTATCGGACAATGGAGTTTGCTGGGGAAGCCGTTCAGCACATGACGATGGAAGAACGGATGACCCTGTGTAATATGGCGATTGAAGCCGGGGGCAAAAACGGCGTTGTTGCCCCCGATGAGACCACCTTTGAGTACGTCCGCGCCCGCACGGATAAACCGTTTGAGGCGATGTATACGGATGCGGATGCAACATTTTATAGCGATCGCCGTTATGATGTGTCTCAACTTGAACCTGTGGTTGCTAAACCCCATTCCCCGGATAATCGCGCTTTAGCACGAGAATGCAGCGATGTCAAGATTGACCGCGTTTATATTGGCTCTTGCACAGGCGGCAAAATCACCGACTTTATCAACGCCGCCCGCATCCTCAAAGGCAAGCAGGTAAAAGTCCCGACCTACATTGTGCCCGCCACGCAAAAAGTCTACGAAGATCTGTTTACTTATAAATACGAGGGTGAAACCCTATCAGAAATTCTCTTAGCGGCGGGTTGTATTGAGCCTGCGGCCCCCTCTTGTGCGGCTTGTTTAGGCGGGCCGAAGGATACCTTTGGACGGATGAACGAGGCGGAAGTCTGCGTTTCCACCACCAATCGGAACTTCCCCGGACGGATGGGCAACAAGCAAGCCCAAATTTACTTAGCCTCGCCTTATACAGCGGCGGCTTCTGCTTTAACAGGTTACGTTACCGATCCTCGTGAATTTCTGTAAGTTCAGCAAGCTTAAAAGAGGGTCTGTTTAGACCCTCTCCGTTCATCTTTCTCAACGCTAGCGTTCCGGGGAAACGGTCAAAATTACGGATTTCATTTCCGTAGGGGTAATGCACGATTGGAATAGGCGATCGCCCTCGCTGGAGAAGCTTTTGCGATCGCGTCCCCTCACAGCCGTTACCTATGCCAGAACGCAGCGCTTCATCCAATCTTGATCGGGATTACGTTGAGCTTTCTCCCCATCTGTGTTGCGCGATCGCGCCGGATGGTACCCTACAGGATTTTAACCTTGCTTGCAGCCAGACTCTAGAACGCGACCGAGCAGAACTGCAAGCCATCCCTTGGTGGCATTGGATGCACGCTGAGGATCGTCAAAACGCTCAACAAGCCATGAGTCGCTGTTGTAGTGGCGAACGAGTTGAGATCGTCACTCGCATCCAACCCCCCTCTACGGCAACAATTCGCTGGGTATCGTGGCAACTGATCGCCACCCCTGAAGGACTAATCCTCGCCTGGGGTCAAGATATCACAGCCCAAAAACAAACTGAAGACGAACTCAATCGCCTATTTAATCTACCCGTCGATTTAATCTGCATTGCGGGATTAGATGGTTATTTCAAGCGCCTCAACTCCTCATGGCTGCCCACATTAGGCTACACAGAGAGCGATCTGCTGGCTCAACCGTTCCTCAACTTTGTGCATCCAGAGGATCGCGAATCTACGCTAGAGGCAGTTGCTCAATTGGCTGAAGGGAAAAAAGTCATTGACTTTGAAAATCGCTATCTCTGCAAGGATGGAACCTATAAATGGTTGGCTTGGCGTACCACTCCCTTACCTTCAGAACAGCTCCTCTATGCCGTTGCTCGCGATATTACCAGCTTTAAAGGCGCGATCGCCAAACGAGAAGCCGCCGAAGCCGCCTTGCAAGAAAGCAAAGCCGAACTGGAATGGCGCGTCAGCGAACGCACCCAAGCGCTTCAACATTCGGAAGCCCAACATTGCAAACTGGCTCGCCGCGAATCTCTGTTAAACCGACTCACCCGCGCGATTCGCAATTCCTTGGATCTCGATACCATTTTGCAAACGGCGGTGGAGGAAATTCGCGCCCTATTGCAAATTAGCAGTTGCACCTTTATCTGGTACCATCCCGGCGAGGCAGAACATCTAGCCTATTGGGAGGTGGTGAAAGAAGCTCGCACCCCCGATACGGCCAGTTTACTCGGACGCTATGATGCCCTTGCGATTGGCTCCCTAACCCAACAACTCACCGCCAAGCAGATCGTTCGCGTGGATGCCGTTCAAGAGGTTAGCGATCGCACTCAGCATCACTTCTTTAACAGTTTAGGGTTCGCTTCAGTTCTGGCTTTACCCATTGAAACCCATGCTGGCGCGATCGGCGTGGTCTGTTGCACCCACAATCAGCAAAATCGCCCTTGGGATGAGGATGAGGTGGAATTGTTGCAAATGGTGCGCGATACGTTAGCGATCGCCATTAACCAAGCCGAACTCTATTTACAAACCCTGGAAGCCTCTCAACAGGCGCAAGCACAAACTCAACAACTGGCTCAAACACTCCACGAACTGCAACAAACTCAGACGCAACTCATCCAAAGCGAGAAAATGTCCTCCCTGGGACAACTGGTGGCTGGGGTCGCGCACGAAATTAATAACCCCGTTAACTTTATCTATGGCAACCTGATTCACGCCTCTGAGTATATTGAGGATTTGCTCAGGCTGGTGAAACTCTACGAAAAGCACGAACCGACGGCTCCCCCAGAAATTGAAGCTTACCAACAAGAAATCGATCTCGACTTTTTGCTAGAAGACTTACCCAAGTTGCTTGATTCCATGCGGCTTGGAACCACTCGCATCCGGGAGATTGTTTTAAGTCTGCGGAACTTCTCTCGCTTGGATGAAGCAGAAATGAAGGGGGTCGATCTGCATCAAGGGATTGAAAGCACGTTGATGATCTTGCAACATCGTCTCAAACCCAAAGGTGCGTATCCGGGTATTGAAATTATCAAATCCTACGGCGATCTTCCCCTGGTTGAATGCTATCCGGGTCAGTTGAATCAAGTGTTTATGAATATTTTGGCGAATGCGATTGATGCGCTAGAAGAACGCTACGCCCAGAGCCACTATGTCCCCACCCTTTGGATTCAAACGGCGATCGATGAATCCCAGCAAGCGATCGTTTCTATCCGAGATAATGGACCGGGTATTGCTCCGGAGGTTCAGCAATGCCTTTTCGATCCTTTCTTTACCACGAAGTCGATCGGTGCTGGAACGGGTTTAGGACTGTCTATTAGCTATCAGATTATTGTTGAAAAACATGGCGGTCAGTTGCAGTGTCTGTCTCAACCCGGTCGGGGGGCTGAGTTTCGCGTTTCTATCCCTCTGCGCCCTCAATCGGCGATTCGCGAAGCCTTGCCTACAAGAATTGCGGGTTCTGCCTCTCCAGTCGCAACAGCCTCGTGATTGTACTGAATTATTGTTGGAATTGATAATAAATTTCAGTAAAATCCCTCAAGACTTTACGCAAGTTTTTGTGAAGTTCAGAGCCAGCGATCGCCCTTTTTTAAAGAAATTAAGGACACATTCTTAAATGTAATAAACTTAATATTTAGCAGCTTGACTCATGCTTGGAATCGCGCCATCATTGAAAAAAGGCTCGTTTTACTTCCATCAGGGGCAATTCCGTAAGACCGTATATTTGGGCAAATTGGCGTTATCTTTCTCACCTATTCTTTGTCCAGTAAAACAGTCTTTCCTCAATCGCTAATCTTGTGCAGAGTCTATTAAAAATGAATACATTGAAAGTGATTTCCCTCGGCCCCAGTCTATTGCAACAAGGGGGGATGGCTGCTGTTGAAAATATAATTCTGCGTTACGCGCCCTCTGACGTATCAATTAAACATATTTCTACGCACGAAGAAGGTTCAGGCGTGCAGAAAATTAAGGTTTTCGCCCAAGGTCTACTGAACCTGATAAGCAAATTGTTACGCGGGCGTGCGGACTTATTGCACGTCCATTTCTCCGAGCGAGCTTGCGTTTATCGCACCCTGGCGATTATGGCGATCGCCTCCATCTTTCGCCGTCCAGTCGTCTTACACGCCCACGGCAGCGAGTTTCGCGAATTCTATGCCAAACTGTCCGCGCCAGTTCAAGGACTGGTTCGCTTCATGCTCGGTCAGTGCAGCCGCTTTGTGGTGCTATCTGAAAGTTGGAAAGATTATTACCAACACACCCTCAAGCTTACGGACAAACAGGTTGTCGTTCTCGCCAACCCGATCGAATTACCCCCAGCTATCCCCAACCGCGAGCAATCCCATCCCGTCAAAATCGTTTTTCTCGGTCGTATCGGTCAGCGTAAAGGCACCTTTGATCTGATTCAAGCCTTTGCGGCCATGACGCGCGAACAAAAAGCCAAGGCTCGCCTCATTTTAGCGGGCGATGGGGAAGAAGACGCGGCTCGCAAGCTCATTAAAAGCTTAGACCTAGCAGGAGTGACTAGCCTGCTTGGCTGGATTGACTCTGCCAAACGCAACGAAATTCTTCAATCAGCCGATATCTTCGTTTTACCCTCCTATAACGAAGGTCTGCCAATGGCAATGCTAGAGGCGATGAGTTGGGGACTACCCGCCATTGTCACCCCAGTGGGGGGCATTCCAGAAGTCATCGAACACGGGCGCAACGGTTTATTAGTCAATCCCGGCGATGTCGAACGGCTGACTCAAGGGTTGCAACAACTGATTGAAGACGAAACTTACCGTCTAGAGTTAGGCAAACAAGCCAGAGACAGCGTTACCCCACTCGCGATTGAAAACTACTGGGAAAATCTCCGAAACTTATATGATTCCATGCTGCCTCAATCCAAGGGTGCGATCGCGCCTCCGCTGAATACAGTCCCCCTCACCAAATAACCCCGGCGGTTCCTAGAGGCATTCAAACGAATGCCTCTATTTATTTGGCGGATCGTTTGGCGGGATTGTTTTCGTAGGAACGCCCAACTCCAAAACCTTTTCAATCTCCTTGAGGTCTGCAATTAACTCAACCCCTGCCACATAATTCGCCAGCCATTGACCTAAAGCTTTAACCGGGCGGCCGATGGTGCGCTGCAAGATTTGCACCACAACCCATCCCAGAACAGCACTCCAAAAAGCAGGCCACATCCCCATCTCTAGAACAGCGTTCATCCCCGTCAGGAAGCCGAGAAACGTCCAAATCGAGAGAATAATCGAAATGGGAACCCCCAAATAGGGCAGGGCAATTAAGATACTAAACAATTCCGGCGCGTAGGCTAATCCCAAGACTCGCGCCACGCTGAACACTGAAGCATTTTGCTCAAAAAACAGATAGCAAACCAGCCAAGTGCTTAAACCCCAAAAGATATAGCCAAACGCATACAAGATGGCGGCCAAAAACAGGCTAAGGATGAAGCGAGACGGCTTAACCCGGTTCATAAATAGGATAATTCCCTGACCGATCGCCTGGGATAAACCCGCCAGGAGAACGATTAAAAAGGCTAGCCTGCTGCTGAGGGGAAGAGTATCAATCAGTTGGAATGCATTGGATTGAAGGGCGATCGCACCCCAAAGAATTTCCCCAAGCCGATCGATTGCTGTTTCGGTCATATCCAGTCCGCGATAACCATCCTGTTTGCATTTTAGGTCTACTTTTCGGCGAGCCGATCGAGGCGTTCTCGCAGGGCCAATTCAATTAGCAGGCGTACCAGCACCAGGAAGAAGAAACCCGACGCGCAGAAAAGGGCGATCGCAATTCCCGGATAATTCCCCACCAACAAAATCGCCCCCGCAATACAGCTAAATCCGGTTAAACAGCAGTAAATCGTACTTTTCAGGGCAAGGTTCACCCGCTTGAGGGCGCGATCGCTCTCTAGGGAACGCACGCGAATCGTAATTTCTCCCTGTTCGATCCGTTCCTCTAAACGTCGGATAAATAACTCTGTGGGGTTGGGTTGATGCAGTTTATAACGAATAAAATCCCGCGCCTGTCGGGCCAATTCTCCAACGATTTGCCCCCGACCTCTAGTGGTGGTAATGCTTCTGACAAACGGTTGAGCGGCCGCCACGAGGTTATATTCAGGATCGAGAACGCGAGCAATCCCATCCAGGGTAGTCAGTGCTTTAAGGATAAACGTCATTTGCGCGGGCAGTCGAAATGGCTGTTGCTCAAACATGAGATACAGTTCGTTTTTAATCTCGCTAAACGCCCGTACATCAATCGGCTTTTCGGTAAACTTCTCCAACAGAAAGCCAATCATCCGGCGGACTGGGGTTAAATTGCCCACAGGTTCAATCAGACCCATTTGAATCAACGTCCCTAGAACCTCATCAGCATCTTTCCGCAAGACGGCAAAAAAGGTTTTAACCATCTGATCCTTGGCTAAGGCTTTCACTTCCGCCATCATGCCAAAGTCATAGAAAATCAGATTCCCCTCTTGGGTGACAGCCATATTCCCCGGATGGGGGTCTGCTTGAAAAAAGCCATCCACCAACAGTTGCTTGAGATAGCAACAGATTCCCAGTTGGTTAATTCTTTTCGGATCGATATCGCAGGCTTCTAAGGCGGGTCGATCGTCAATCTTAATTCCGGGCAAATACTCCATCGTCAAAACTTTGGGGGTGCAGTATTCCCAGTAAATCTGCGGAACCAGGATATGCTCGTAACCCAGGAAATGTTCCCGGAAGCGGTCGGCATTTTTGGCTTCTTGGCGATAGTCAATTTCCTGATACAGGAGGGCGAAAAATTCTTGGTAAATGGCCTCTAGGTTGTATTGGCGCGTCCACACCAGAAAGCGATCGCACAATCGCAGCAACAGGTGAACCGTTCTAAAGTCAATATCAAATAACGCCTTTAACCCCGGACGCTGCACCTTAACCACCACTTCTTCCCCCGTATGCAACCGGGCGCGATGGACTTGGCCTAAACTGGCAGAGGCGAGGGGCGTCGCTTCAAATTCTCGGTAGAGGGCATAAATGGAGCTACCCAACTCCGACTCCACCACCGCGATCGCTTCAGCGCTATCAAACTGCGGTACCCGATCTTGGAGTTGTGCCAACTCCTCAACATATTCTAGGGGCAGCAGATCGGCACGGGTGGAGAGGGCCTGACCAATTTTAATAAACGTGGGGCCCAAGTTGAGTAACGTCTGAACAAACCAACGGGCGCGACGCCGACGCACTGACGCCGAACGATTCGCCAGCAGCCGATCCCAACCGATGGTAAATAGAAACTGACTGGCAGCCAACAAGACATCAAGTTGACGGGCAAATAACGAGTAATAGGGGCGTTGCCAACGGAAAGACCTCGGTGTCGGCTTAATGAGCATACTGACTTAAATTGCGGATGTCGCACCTCCATTATTTCACTCTCGCTTGCCCTCGCACAGACGGAAAAGGATCGAGCGCTTATAACTGAGGAAAAATTGTTGTAAAACAGGTTTGCCAAATATTCGAGCAAGGGTCTAGAGGCTGACTGGAAACGGCGATCGTGGCTTCTAAATGCTGGATGTGACACTTCACTAAGGCTAAACCTAAACCTGTCCCCGGTAAAGCTTGCTCAATGGCGGCTTTCCCGCGACGGAACTTATCAAAAATATAAGGCTGTTCTGCGGGCGCGATCTCGCTACCCAAGTTAGAGAGGGTGAGGACGATTTGATCGGCTTGTTGCGGATCGATTTGATGGGAGGCGCTGAGAACGACGGTGGTATTGCGATGGGAGTATTTGCCCGCGTTCGCCAGCAGTTCTTGGATGATGTAGGTGAGGCTTTCGAGATCGCTTTGCAGTTTGAGCGATCGCTTGGGGAAGTTGACTTGCAGGTTCAATCCCTTGTGATGCCATCGTTCTTCAAATTCTGTGGCGAGTTGCTTAATTAAGAGTTTGAGATCGACGGGTTGGCGATGCAGTTGGGTTTGTTTAGACTCCAGCTTTTGTAATTTGAGCAAGTCGAGGATCAGGTTAATTTCTTGATTGCACTCTTGCTCTAGAATATCGAGGTACCGTTCCCGACGCTCCGGGGAAGAGTCGGCTTCGCGCAGGATGCTAATGGCGACCTTCATTTTGGTTAAGGGCGTCTTGAGTTCGTGCTGCACGGAATTGACAAACTCATCTTTGAGTTGATTGAGATGGCGCAGTTGATCGATTTGTCGCCGCGTCTGTTCGTAAAGCTTGGCTTGGACTTCTAAGCTGCGCTGAAGTTGGGCGGTGCGTTCGTCTACTAAGGCTTGGACTTGGCGCAGGGTTTGCGACTGCATGATGGCGCTGCTGACTTGGGCGCTAATCAGTTCGGCAAATTCTAACTCGGCGCTTTGCCAAAGCCGGGGTTGTCGGTTTTGCAGGATAATGAATCCTAACGTGGTATTTTGCGTGGCTGCCGTATTGCTAGGGGCGTAGAGGGGCAGACACAGGGAGGTGGAAAAGTCCTGCGTTTTGAAAATAGCGGCGATCGGACTTTGGGGAAGGTTATTCAGCGGGTAAAGCGAGATCTGATTGAGGCGATTAACGGGGGCGATCGCAACGGGTTTGGGGGCTTCGCGCAAGGCAAGCTGGCACAGACTGCAATCCGATCCCCAAAAGGTATAATCCCCAGCAATTTCGCGATCGCCATCTTCAATCGCCATCCACTGCTGCTCTTGCCACTCGCACGCCAGACTGGCGCGGAACTGCGGCATTTGTTTTGTAAAGTCTTTATTGAGCGGATCGCTATATTTGAATAAAATAATCATGGCTCGATCGAGCAGGAAAGACTGGGCGAGTCCTTCTAGAGCAAGCTGAAAAATTCGATTGACTTCTTGGTTGGCTCGAATGGCCATCGTTAACTGACTGACCAGTTTTTGATAGCCGATCCAAGCAGGCATGGCGGTTTGCACTGGAGAAATACAGCGCGGTAAGGGTTTGCGAGAGTAGCATCGGGAAGCCGCAAACGCTTCGTCCTCTCGATAGGGGGGGGTTGGTACTCTCTCAAGTAAGGGTTCTCGGCTTTCTGAGCAGCCGGATAAGCTGTGCATGGCTAACTCTTGGGGGGGAATATTCATAACGGTTGCTGGGTCGTAATCAGTGAGGGAGGGGCGGTTATGCATATCCGATTTGGAGGACGAGAGGTTCTGAGTCCTAGAGAACTCATCCGTTGACAGTCGGACACCCTCAAGCACGCTATCCCTGGCTGGTCGCAGATGGACGCAATCTCACTCAACGCCTCAAATTTGCTTTGGTAATTCATAGAGAGATCCCGATCTGCATCTAGCATTCCCAATCCAGATAGTTTTGACACATGCAATTGTTAAACTTAAGACAAATTGAATGAAAAATCACAAACCCTGGCTTTGAGGACAAAACCCAGCTTGCTATTACTATTACACTGCTGAACTGTTTAGGGTATCCGTAAAATCCTCAAGGCTCAATGATGATTCTGCGGCTTTGAATGAAATTTAGCTCAAACTTATAGAGGGAGATGGGGAGGATAACAAATTGAGTAAATTGAGAGGCAAAGCCTTCAGTTCCCAAATCTCTTGGTTTGGCGAATGGACTGCTTTCCCTAGGTTCAAAGTCAATTTAGGCTCGATCGCTTACTACATCAGTTATTTGAACGATGCTACTAAAAACAGGAGCTGCGATCGCGCTCTCCTGTGGTTACGCTAGTTCGTACTCGTAGCGTTAGACTCTCGATTCATTTCTGGCTACTTCCAAATGTTATGACCGCCCAATCACCCCTTGTTGTCCGCAATATTATTGGTACTGTAAAAGGCCCTGGCGAAACGGGGAACCAGTATGTGTTTATTACCTCAGATAATCGTCAGGTGAGAATTGGTGAATTTGTCTATTATTCGGGGATAGATGGCAATACTTCTCAGGAAATTCTCGGCAAAATCTCTGCCCTAAGATTGATTGACCATTTGCCCGATCGCATGTTCGCCGATCCGGAAATTAGTCCAGAAGCGATCGCGGCATTTGTGGGTTTCACGTACGAAAATCCCGAACTTTATGAAGTTACGGTTGATATTATCGGCTATTTTCATCCCGCTTTGGGCTTTGTGAATCCGCGCCGCATTCCCGATCCGGGGACAAAGGTCGCCCTCGCTAGCGATGAGAGTTTGCGGCAAATTCTCTGTCGCAAGCAACCGGGCGAAGTCGGTAGCGCCAATATTGGTTCCGTATTATTACGTAAGGGCGGGGCGGTTCCGGTGGTTCTCGACGTTAAAGAAATTGTGAGTACGCATTTGGCGATCTTGGCGGGAACGGGTTCGGGAAAATCCTACACCGCCGGGGTTTTGATTGAAGAGTTGCTTTTACCCTACAACCGCGCCCCGGTGTTGATTTTTGACCCGCATGGCGAATATGGCACGTTAGCCGAAATTCAAGGTCATCCCGCGTTTCAATCCCAGGATGGGTATGCGCCGCGAGTCAAGGTGCTGACGCCGGATCGCGTTAGGATTCGCATGTCTTCCCTGGATTATTATGATATTCAGACCTTGTTGCCCCAAATGAGCGATCGCCAACAGGCGATTTTGCATAAGGCGTTTATCAGCCTCAAGAAGCGAACCAACCTCGAACACCGCTGGGATATTGAGGATCTGATCCAAGAAGTCCACGACGCAGATCGTCAGGTGGATGAGGAAGGAAACGAAAAACTCGGATCGTCCGCCCCCGCCATTGAGTGGAAGTTAGAGAAACTCAAGCATTCCCCCTACTTCCACGCCCTCCACCACCTTGCGCCTAGAGATTTGTTTGAACCGGGACAAGTGACGGTATTTCAGATGAACGAAATTAGCCAAGAGGAACAGCAAGTCATCTGTGCGGCGATCCTGCGCCAAGCCTACCACGCCCGGATTAATACCCAAAAGGAGAAGATTTCGCCTGGGGATGAAAATTACTTACCCTTTCCCGTGTTTATTTTGCTAGAAGAGGCGCATCGTTTCGCCCCCGCCCACGATCCTTCCCGCTGTAAGGCGGTGTTACGCACGATCCTCAGTGAAGGACGCAAGTTTGGTTTAGGGGTGGGACTAATTACCCAACGCCCCGGAAAGCTAGACTCGGATGTCCTATCGCAATGTATGAGTCAGTTTTTGATGCGGATTATTAACCCTGTCGATCAAGATAGCTTGAAACATGGGGTGGAAGCTGCCGGACGCGACTTATTAAAGGAGTTACCCGCCCTCACGAAGGGACAGGTGATTATTTCTGGGGCTTGTGTGAATACGCCTGTGTTGTGTCAGGTTCGCAAGCGGTTAACTCAGCATGGGGGAGATACGCTAAATGCGCCGATGTTATGGCAGGGTTATTTTCAGACCCATCAGCTAGAACAACGGGAGGCTGAGGCTGCACCGTTAGTCGGGCGGGGGCGATCGCAAACTGTTAACGGTCGCAGTATCGAATAACGCCCCATCTCGCTAAATAGCACCAGGCGGACGCTAACCGCTGGTGCTATTGAAACCTTATTAAATTTTAGAAATATTCAAGCGGCGTTTAACCAGAGTTCTGCTAAACGGAGGTTGAAGAACTCAAGAATGCCAGCAAGCGCGGGAAACAGACGCAAATTGCTGCACACACCAGGGTCATCACAGCACAATCAAATAAACTCATAGCCATCTCCTTCAAACAATCTGAAAAGTTTTTTGTATATCTTTCCAGTATGAAGGAAAAGAAGCAAAATATTACAACGGAAAGGTTTGAATAACTTTTAGGACTCATAAGTTTCCCTAAAGTTATCCCCGTTTTTTGTGATTTTGATAGGTCTAAATACTTGGCGTACTTTAGACAAGCGGGTGGGCTATTCTGTTATTTAAGCACGCTCTCTAGAAAAAAGCAAGAAAGCCAAAAATTGACGCCTTTATTTTGAATAGTTATTGGGGTCGATCGCTCTAACTGGGATCGGATTCAAGCAGTTCTCCAGGAAAGAAAGCAGAATCTAATATTTGCGCGATCGCATAAGGACAGGTTTGGGGAAAATCTTTGTAGTTCAAAGGGGTTTCGCGAACGGCCAAGTCTAGCGCATCTTGATATGCTTTTTCTAAGCTTTCCGGCAAATAGGGCTTTAAACTAGGACTTTCTTCCAAAAGTTCTAGAATTCGCCGACGCTGTTCTCGAAGAGTTGCAAACCAGCTTTTAGAGCGATGACTGGACTGAAATTCCCATTTCAGAAGATGTCCTAATAAAGTCCCTAAGCGGTTTCTCAACTCCTGTCTTTGTTGTTTTCCCAATGATTCAATTTCTTCTACCAAATTTGAGATATCTAAGCCATCCCACTTTCCTTCCTTAAGGAATTTAGCTTGTTCAATAGTCCAGGCATAAAAGTCTACTTCGTAGAGCTTAGTAAATTTAGACATTGCTGTATTAAGCCAAAGCGTATTGCAGTCTCAGTTTGATAGAGATTCTACTCAAGACTAACTGAATTCTATTTTATAGAACTGTAGCCGCCAAGATTAGGACAATAATCGGACAGTTTCTCCAAAGGGAAATGCTTCTAGTGCTAACCCGCCAGGTGTGACAACCCAGAGAACGGGAATTTCTGGGGGGGGTGAGGGAAAATCACCATAACCATCGGTGAGATAAACGCAGATTTGGGTAGAATGCCAGTCTAGTTGGGCGTTGACTTTTTCAAAGAAGGGAATAAAGGAGGTTCCGCCGCCGCCAACGGGTTGAGGAATTGTGGTTTCGCCTTCTAGAGAATAAGGGCCATAAGCTTCGGCATCTACATAGTAGAGTTCGCATTTCAGGTGAGGATAGGACTGGAGAATACCGCGAACTTCACTTAAAAATAGGCGCATTTGAGCGTCGCAAATTGAGCCGCTAGTATCCACTGCAACAAATACTTGCACCGTTTCGCCTTCTAATGCTTCTAAATATAAGCCTCTGCCGATAAAACGACGGTCAAACCCCGTAAAATCATTCGGTGTTTTCACCAGATAGCGCCAGAGATAGGAACGCCAGTCGAGTTGGGCTTGGGTGAGGCTTCCGAGTTCTCGCCACAAGCCTGCGGGGATGTTACCCTGTTGGCTAGCACGAGCGATCGCGATCGCCCTCTGGACGGCATTGCGCCAATAGGTTTCAAGCACCTTGCGGCTAGACTCGCTGAGGCTATCGCCAGGGGAGATATCGAGTAAGTCACAAGCGCTTTCATCGAGAACATAGCGTTCGGCGTGGGGGAGTAAAATTTCGTAGACTTCTTCAACGCTGAGATGCTCTAATTCAGGATCGCGGATAGTTCCTTCTGGCAATTCAAAACACTTCTGTTCTGCGATCGCACCATTGACCACAATATCCGCAGCAATATTCCATAATAGGGGTTCCCGCGTGCCTCGGCGCACCACATGCAGCAAAGCGGCGTGTAAAACTTCGTGGAGTAACACCCCATCCACCTGCGGAGAAGACAAGGAACGAACAAACTCAGGATTAAAATAAATATTCTTCCCATCCGTTGCGGCTGTGGGGTGAGTGTGGGTAGTGTGGAAATTGGTAAATAGGGCTAAGGTGGCAAAAAAAGGACATCTCATCCGCACCCGCAACACCGAAGCGCTAATCGTTTTTTCAATATCCGCTGTCAAACTCATAGCGCCACTAAGCCTTGAAAATCCTTGAGGAAACCTTGCAGGCGGGTATCTTTTTGAACCAGTTGCGCCAATGCACCCATTTGCCCCTTGGTTCGCAGGCTGCGGAATAAATCAACCGCAAACAGTTGTATCCATTCAGCAGTTGCTACATCACTCAACCAGGTAAAGGCATTGTAGCCTTGGGTGGCATCTTCGGCGCGAACCGCCAGTCCAATAGTAGTGGCGTAACGCACAGAAGGTTCTTGAGGGAAGGGGAGAGAACGATCTAAACCTTTAAGAATGCGTCCTAGATCCGGTAAGTTTTCATACAGTTGAATATAGGCGGTAAATTCGGCGGTGGTTTCTTCGCCAATAGCCGGGGCAATCTCTAAACCAGCATAGTGCAAATGGCTGGCCATTTCCCAGGAACGGGGAGAAGGCCAAGCGGGTTGTTGGGGGTCGAGTTTGTGCAATAGGGTGGTGCGATAGGAGAGAAAAGCGATAATTTGTTCGTGAATTTTGGTGGCGAGGGCGTAGGTTTTGAAGCTGTCAAAGTCGGGGATAACTTGCAGGTGTAAAAAGCGGTTCGCCAGGGGGGAAGGCATATCAAAGACGGCGGCGCGGTCTTCTTTGCGGTTTCCGGCGGCCCAGACAAACCAATCGGGCGGGACTTCGTAGCTACCGACTTTCCGGTCTAAAATCAATTGTTGCGCCATTCCCTGCATGGCGGGGGGTGCCATATTCAATTCATCGAGAAACAGGATACCTTTACCCGTGCGGGGGAGAAATTCTGGCGGATACCATTTAGAAATCCCTTCCTCAGCTACCGGGAGTCCGCGCAAGTCTGTGGGGGCGAGTTGGGAGAGGCGCACGTCGATAAAGTCCATTTGATGGCGGCGGGCAATTTGTGCCACAATGCTCGATTTTCCAATCCCCGGAGGCCCCCAAATCATGGTGCTGATTTTAAGGTTTTTGCTCACCAGGTTATTCAGATAGGTTTTTAAGGCGGTGGGGGTCATGGGGTGCTGAAATTAGGCTTGTTCTATGCGTTTATTTAATTTTGTTTGGGCTGTTTTGCAAATATAAGGATCGCGATCGCTCTCTAAACGTTTGAGCGTATTGGGCTTGATTAGCAATGGCGCGATCGCGATCGCTCTCTAAACGTTTGAGCGTATCGAGTGGGGTGTTAGTGTTGTATGCGATCGCCCATCGAACTGATTTGTCTGGATCTTGAGCTAACAGTTCAAGGCAAGGTACTGGGGTGTGTAGATTGCGTGCGATCTCCCATCGAACCCATTCCTCTGGATCTTGTGCTAGCTGTTCAAGGCAATGCACTGGGGTGTTAGTGTTGTATACGATCGCGACTCGAACTTTTGGCTCTGGATCTTGTACTAAGTGTTCAAGGCAATGCACTGGGGTATTTAGGTTTTTTGCGATCGCCCGTCGAACCTCAACTTGTGCGTGAATTAAACCTTGTTTTAAATAATCCGGTACTGTCTCTAAGTTCAATAGACAGATTAATGTCTCTATCGGTATTACATCAACTAAATTCAGATTTTCGAGACATAACAGTGCTAAGACAGGATTTTCTAGGAGTGGTGCGGGAAACTCTTTCCCTAACTCCCATAACACCTCAGTTGGCGTGTTGGGGTTCACAACAACTAACTGACGAATGGCGACATCCTCATAAGCTGCCAATTCTCGCAGTTGTTCCGGTGGCGTATGCGGGTTGCTGGCTTGCTGTAGCAGTTGGGAATCTATCGCCATTTTTGCACCTATGCCAGTTCAGAAAATCGTTCTTTCAATTTAACCTCGGCGGCTTCGCGAACATCAGGATCGCGATCGCTCTCTAAACTTTTGAGAGTATTAAGTGGGGTATTTGGGTTTTCTGTGACTCCGAATCGAACCACTAGGTCTGGATCTTGAGCTAAGAGTTCGAGCAGATGAACGGGTGTATTTGGGTTGAGTGCGATCGCTCGTCGAACCTGTGGATCTTGAGCTAAGAGTTCGAGCAGATGAATGGGTGTATTGGGGTTAACTGCGATCGCTCGTCGAACCTGTGGATCTTGAGCTAAAAGTTCGAGCAGATAAACGGGTGTATTTGGGTTTTCTGCGAGTGTCCGTCGAATTCTTAGCTCTGGATTTAGATCTAAGAGTTCAGACCAATAAGTCCTTGACCTTGGGTTAGCTGGAAGCACGTATCTAACCTGTGATTCTGGCTCTTGTACTAGAGATGCAAGAATATCCACGGAGGTGTTAGGGTTTTGTGCGATCGCCACTTTCACCTCAACTTGTGCCTTGAGTAATCCTTGTTGTAAATAATCTGGCGCTGTCTCTATTTCAAACAGGCGGATTAAAGTTTTTTGGGGAATTTCCTGAATTAAATTTATATTTTCGAGAAACAACAGCGGTAATACAGGATTTTCTAGGAGTTGTGTGGGAAACTCTTCTCCTAACTCCCATAACACCTCAGTTGGCGTATTGGGGTTCGCAACAACTAACTGACGAATGGCGACATCCTCACAAGCTGCTAATTCTCGCAGTTGTTCGGGTGGCGTGTTCGGGTTGCTGGCTTGATGTCGCACCTGGGAATCTATCGCCATTTTTCACCTATGCCAGTTCGGGAAATCGTTCTTTCAATTTAACCTGGGCTGCTTCGCGAATGTCAGGATCGCGATCGCTCTCTAAACTTTTGAGCCAATAAACAGGGGTGTTTGGGTTGAGTGCGATCGCCCATCGAACTGATTTGTCTGGATCTTGAGCTAACAGTTCAAGGCAAGGTACAGGGGTGTTTCGGTTGCGTGCGATCTCCCATCGAACCCATTCCTCTGGATCTTGTGCTAGCTGTTCAAGGCAATGCACTGGGGTGTTAGTGTTGTATACGATCGCGACTCGAGTTTTTGGCTCTGGATCTTGTGCTAGCTGTTCAAGGCAATGCACTGGGGTGTTAGTGTTGTGTGCGCTCGCCCATCGAACCTCTGGATTTGGATCTTGTGCTAAGAGTTCAAGCAGATGAACTGGAGCGTTTAGGTGCTTTGCGATCGCCACTCGAACCTGAACTTGTGCGTAAATTAAACCTTGTTTTAAATAATCCGGTACTGTCTCTAAGTTAAATAGACAGATTAATGTCTCTATCGGAATTACATCAACCAAATTCAAATTTTCGAGACATAACAGCGCTAAGACAGGATTTTCTAGGAGTTGTGCGGGAAACTCTTTCCCTAACTCCCATAACACCTCAGTTGGCGTATTGGGGTTCACAACCACCAATTGACGAATGGTAGCATCTTCACAATTTGCCAGTTTTCGCAGTTGTTCGGGTGGCGTATGCGGGTTGCTGGCTTGCTGTAGCAGTTGGGAATCTATCGCCATCTTTGCACCTATGCCAGTTCGGGAAATCGTTCTTTCAATTTAACCTGGGCTGCTTTGCAAATATAAGGATCGCGATCGCGCTCTAAACTTTTGAGCGTATCGAGTGGGGTGTTTGGGTTACGTGCGATCGCCCGTCGAATCCCTGCCTCTGGATGTTGGGCGAACTGCTCAAGCCAATGCACTGGTGTATTTCGGTTGTGTGCGATCATTTCTCGAACAGTTGCCTCTGGATCTTGTGCTAACCGTTCGAGCAAATAAACTGGCGTATTGGGGTTGCGTGCGATCGCCCCTCGAACCCACGTATTGAAATCCTGTGCTAACTGTTCGAGCCAATGAACTGGCGTATTGGGGTTACGTGCGATCGGCACTCGAACAGTTGCGTCTGGATCTTGGGCTAGTTGTTCAATCCAAGGTACAGGGGTGTTCGGGTTGCGTGCGATCGCCTCTCTTACCCGTGCATCTGTATCTTGTGCTAAGTGTTCGAGCCAATGCACTGGCGTGTTTGGGTTTTCTGCGATCGCCCCTCGAACTCCTGGATCTGGATCTTGGGCTAACTGTTCAAGAAGACTGACAGGTGTCTTAGAGTAAAGTCCAATTGCGTGTCGAACCCCTGCATCGGGATCTTGGGCTAACTGCTCGATCGTACTGAGGGGTATGTATGGATTCTGTGCGATCGCCCATCTCACTAAAGGTTCTGAACTTTGTGTCAGCCACTCAAAAAAGCTAACAGGCATATTAAAGTTTTGAGCAATTCTTTGTTGAAGTTCTACATTTTGCCTCAAAAAGGCTTGTTTTAAATAGCAGGGGACCCTCTCTAATTGAAATAGATTGACTAACGTATCTAAAGGAACAAAAAGGCTCGGATTTTCCAGAAACAACAACGGTAGGAGCGGGTTTTCTAGGAGTTGTGCGGGAAACTCTTTCCCTAATTCCCATAACACCTCTGTCGGCGTATTGGGGTTCACAACAACTAACTGACGAATGGCGACATCCTCATAAGCTGCCAATTCTCGCAGTTGTTCCGGTGGCGTATGCGGGTTGCTGGCTTGCTGTAGCAGTTGGGAATCTATCGCCATTTTTGCACCTATGCCAGTTCAGAAAATCGTTCTTTCAATTTAACCTCGGCGGCTTCGCGAACATCAGGATCGCGATCGCTCTCTAAACTTTTGAGAGTATTAAGTGGGGTATTTGGGTTTTCTGTGACTCCGAATCGAACCACTAGGTCTGGATCTTGAGCTAAGAGTTCGAGCAGATGAACGGGTGTATTTGGGTTGAGTGCGATCGCTCGTCGAACCTGTGGATCTTGAGCTAAGAGTTCGAGCAGATGAATGGGTGTATTGGGGTTAACTGCGATCGCTCGTCGAACCTGTGGATCTTGAGCTAAAAGTTCGAGCAGGTAAACGGGTGTATTTGGGTTTTCTGCGAGTGTCCGTCGAATTCTTAGCTCTGGATTTAGATCTAAGAGTTCAGACCAATAAGTCCTTGACCTTGGGTTAGCTGGAAGCACGTATCTAACCTGTGATTCTGGCTCTTGTACTAGAGATGCAAGAATATCCACGGAGGTGTTAGGGTTTTGTGCGATCGCCACTTTCACCTCAACTTGTGCCTTGAGTAATCCTTGTTGTAAATAATCTGGCGCTGTCTCTATTTCAAACAGGCGGATTAAAGTTTTTTGGGGAATTTCCTGAATTAAATTTATATTTTCGAGAAACAACAGCGGTAATACAGGATTTTCTAGGAGTTGTGTGGGAAACTCTTCTCCTAACTCCCATAACACCTCAGTTGGCGTATTGGGGTTCGCAACAACTAACTGACGAATGGCGACATCCTCACAAGCTGCTAATTCTCGCAGTTGTTCGGGTGGCGTGTTCGGGTTGCTGGCTTGCTGTCGCACTTGGGAATCTATCGCCATTTTTGCACCTATGCCAGTTCGGGAAATCGTTCTTTCAATTTAACCTCGGCGGCTTCGCGAATGTCAGGATCGCGATCGCTCTCTAAACTTTTGAGCCAATAAACAGGGGTGTTTGGGTTGAGTGCGATCGCCCGTCGAACATCTGGCTCTGGATCTTGTGCTAAGTGTTCGAGCCAATAAACAGGGGTATTCGCGTTGAGTGCGATCGTCCGTCGAACCCATTTTTCTGGATCTTGAGCTAAATGTTCGAGCCAATAAACTGGGGTATTCGGGTTGAGCGCGATCGCCTGTCTCACCCAAAATTCTGTATTTTGTGCTAAAAGTTCCAGAATATGCACTGGGGTGTTTGGGTTTTCTGCGATTCTCCGTCGAACTCCTGGCTCTGGATCGGGTGCTAAGTGTTTGAGCAGATGAATGGGTGTATTGGGGTTAACTGCGATCGCCCGTCGAACCTCTGGCTCTGAATCTTGTGCTAACGCTTCGAGCAGATGAATGGGTGTATTGGGGTTAGCTGCGATCGCTCCTCGAACGTCTAAGTCTGGATCTTGGGCTAAGAGTTCGAGCCAACGCACGGAGGTGTTGGAATTTTCGGCGATCGCCAATCGACCTCCCGGTCTTGCCTGGGTTAATCTTTGTTGTAAATAATCGGGTAATGTGTCTAATTCAAATAGGCGCAATAGCGTCTGTTCGGGAATCTCATCAATCAAATTCAGATTTTCGAGAAACAACAGCGGTAAGAGCGGGTTTTCTAAAAGTTGTGCGGGAAACTCTTCTCCTAACTCCCATAACATCTCGGTTGGCGTATTGGGGTTAGCAACAACTAACTGACGAATGGCGACATCCTCACAAGTTGCGAGTTCTCGCAGTTGTTCCGGTGGCGTGTTGGGGTTGCTGGCTTGCTGTCGCACCTGAGTATCTATCGCCATTTTTCACTTACCTTGTTAGAAATCCCAATCTTTGCGCCGATAACTATTAGGAAATAGTTTTTCCAATTTAGCCTGGGCGCATCTGCTAACCGAGTGTTCCCAATTCCCTGCTAAACGTTGAAGTATATCCACTGGGGTGTTTGGGTTGGATACAATCGTTACTCGAACCCCTGAATCGCTATCTTGTGCTAACTGTTTGAGCCAATCCGTTGGTGTGTTTGGGTTGCGTGCGATCGCTACTCGAACCCCTGGATCGCTATCTTGTGCTAGTTTTTCCAGTAAAGGCTTAGGGCTGTTTAGGTTGCGTGCGATCGCTACTCGAACAGTTGCGTCTGCATCTTGTGCTAATCGTTCAAGACAATGCGTTGTAGTATTGGGTTGGTATGCAATCGCCCGTCGAACAGTTGCGTCTGCATCTTGTGCTAGTCGCTCAAGCCAATGTACTGGGAGGTTTCGGTTGAGGGCGATCGCTCCTCGAACCTTGACATCGGAATCTTGAACCAACTGTTCAAGAATATGTACGGGGGTGTTACGGTTGCCTGCGAGCGCCCGTCGTACCCCTGCATCGGGATCTTGTGCGAACCGTTCGAGCCAGCGTACTGGGGTACTGGGTTTACCTGCGATCGCCCCTCGAACCTCTGGATTGCTATCTTGGGCTAACCGTTCGAGAAGACTGACAGGTGTCTTAGAGTGAAGTCCAATTGCGCGTCGAATCCTTGAATCGCTATCTTTGGCTAACTGCTCGATCGTGCTGAGAGGTATATATGGATTCTGTGCGATCGCCCATCTCACTAGGAGTTCTGAACTTTGTGCCAGCCACTCAAAAAAGCTAACAGGCATATTAGGGTTTTGGGCAATGGTTTGTTGAAATTCTACGTTTTTCCTCAAAAAGGCTTGTTTTAAATAACAGGGGACTCTCTCTAATTGAAATAGACTGACTAAGGTATTTGAAGGAATAAAAAGGCTCGGATTTTCCAAGAACAACAGCGGTAAGAGCGGGTTTTCTAGGAGTTGTGCGGGAAACTCTTTCCCTAACTTCCATAACACCTCAGTTGGCGTATTGGGGTTAGCAGTCACTAACTGACGAATGGCGACATCCTCACAAGTTGCGAGTTCTCGCAGTTGTTCCGGTGGCGTATTGGGGTTGCTGGCGAGGTCAAAAAGCGAGTCTGGTGTCATGGCTTACTCTAAAGATGGATGTTTGGCGATCGCTTCTCGCACATAATCATCCGCATCATCGCGCAATTGGGCAAGGGTTGCAGCAGGCGTATTTAAGTTACAGGCGATCGCCCAACTTGATGTCGGCAGGGGTCTCCCGTTATACCCGTTTTTGTTAGCGAGTGGGGAATGCTGACCAGTACATAAAAGCGGATCTTCGATATTAACGAGAGAAGTTAGGTTTGCCGAAGACGTTTGCAGTAGTCTTGAATGATTTCGGACATAGAAACACCCCGTCTATCTGATCAAAGCTTATAATCGCTCTTTCTCTTGCTCAGTGAGTCGAACCCTGAGCATATAGGGTCTAGCCATGTAGCTCCTTTTGTTCGACAATAGAGGGTATCAGTTTACCACTGACCAGCTTGCTCTTACCCTTAAATGGGCGCAAACGCTGGGAACGGTTTGAACCTTGACAACTCTTATGTAGGGGGTTCCATCCAGAAGTAAAGAGTCATGTCTTGAAGCCTTGGGTGGGTAAAACTTTCTCTTGATTAAGGGTGTAGGTTTTTCGCTACACAAACACGGTGGGACTTATCGTGTCTGCGCGTGGAGGGCTAGTCGATAGACACCCTGAGAAGCGCGAAGCTCTTACCGCAAGGTTGAGAAGCTCCCGTTATCGCCGCAAGGCTTAACGGTGAGAGAACGTCACCGCACAAACCCATCCTCATCCGCTGCCAGTTGCCTCAAATAAGCCGTCACTTCGCTATCAACAGATCCAACATATCCAGTCAATTTCCAGTTAGGCAAAAAATTTGCCTTAGCCAGGAGGTATTCCCCAGCTAAGGCGCAGTTCTCAAAATCCTGAATCTATCTAATTAGAGGCGTACCATTGTTGCTTCCATTGCTGCATTTGGGTGATTTCTTGTTCTTGGGCAGCAATAATTTCTTGGGATAATTGACGAATCTCCGGGCGTTGCGTCTTGCCTAGGGCATCTTGTGCCATCACCACAGCCCCTTCATGGTGGGGAATCATTGCTTGCATAAAGCGGCGATCGAATTCAGCATCCGCAGGGCCTAAATCCATGCTCATCATCATACTTTGCCGCTGCTCCTCCGTCATCGGCATCGAATGACCCATTTCAGGATTGTAAGCAATGGGAGTCTCGTCTGCATCAGGATACCAAGTTTGCCGCCATTGTCTTAACTGAGCAATTTCCTGTTCTTGGGCGGCGATAATTTCTTGGGAAAGTTGCTGAATTTCTGGGCGTTGCGATTTTTCTTGGGCTTCTTGCGCCATTGCGATCGCGCCCTCATGATGGGGAATCATCGCATCAATAAAGCGCAGATCGTATTCTGCATCCGCAGGACCAAGCTCCATTGCACTATGATCCATCCCCCCATGATGCATTTCCCCATGTCCATCATGTCCCCCACTCCTAGCCGTTTCCTGCATTCCAGGATTTTGACCCGCATCCGGCTGGCGGGCAGTAGGATCGGAACAAGCTGCTAGAATTCCCCCCGTGACTGAAGCTAAAGCCGCCACCGTTAAAACTAGCGTGTAATTTCTGAGTAATTTGAATAGCATAAGATCGCCTAAAATTAACCCGACTCTTCTATTTTTAACTCTCCAGTCAGCTAGAGGGTCAAGGCTAATCGGTATGAGTGCCACATTCTCCCATCGGGAGAGGGGAAAGATAGTCGCGTAGGTTGGGTTGAGGTACGAAACCCAACACAACCCCGGCTGCTGTTGGGTTACGCCAACGCTAACCTAACCTACGACTTTTAAGCCCGAACCGCATCCGCAAAGCGAATTTTCAGATAATCATCTTCCATCTTCGCCCCAGAAGGATTCAATGCTGCCAACGCTTGCGGTAACACCAAGTTGCGGCGATGGTTGCCAATGCGAATATTGAGTTGCGTAGGTTGGGTTGAGGTACGAAACCCAACACAACCCCGGCTGCTGTTGGGTTACGCTAACGCTAACCCAATCTACGACTTTTAAGCCCGAACCGCATCCGCAAAGCGAATTTTTAGATAATCATCTTCCATCTTCGCCCCAGAAGGATTCAATGCTGCCAACGCTTGCGGTAAAACCAGGTTGCGGCGATGGTTGCCAATGCGAATATTGAGTTCGTCACCCGTTTTATTCAGTTGAATTTGCTCTTTGGGGATACCGGGTAAATACAGTTCTAAGCTGTATTGATTTTTCTCTTGAATCACCCGAATTGTGTTTTCCTTGTAATAGACTTGCGATGGATCTTCATCGGCATACAAAGTTTCTTTCAGGCGTTCTAGCGCTGCTAACCCGCACATTTCCTCAGAATAAAGAGGCACCTCTTTAACGGGAAGAGGGGTAAAGTTATCGTGAATTTCTTGGCGATATTGTTTCTGATTTTCCTTCCAACGTTGGAAAAACGGATCGGTCACTTCTTCGGGGATAATCCGATTGGCGACCACTAAATCAGTAGAAACATTGTATAAGCTCAGATAAGCATGGGCGCGCAAAGATTCCTTAATCACCATTTTCTCTGGGTTGGTAATTAAGCGGACTGAGGTTTGGGTATTGTCGGTTAAGACCTTTTCTAGCGCTTCAATTTGTTCGTAAAACTCATACGGCGCGTCCATCACTTCCTTATCGGGTAAAGAAAAGCCAGCAATGGGGCGAAATAGGGGTTCTACCAGGGGACGCAACGCCACAGACATCCCTTGTAAGGGTTTGTAGAAGCGGCGCATATACCAACCCCCCACTTCCGGAATGCTGAGGAGACGCAACGCCGTTCCTGTGGGGGCCGAGTCGATAATTAAAACATCGTATTCGCCTTCGTCATAGTGGCGCTTCATCCGCACTAACCCGAAGATTTCGTCCATCCCTGGTAAAATAGCCAGTTCTTCGGCTTGGACGCCTTCTAAACCTCGCGCTTGCAAAACTTGGGTGATGTAGCGTTTAACTGCACCCCAGTTCCCTTCAAGTTCCATTAGCGCATCGAGTTCGGCCGCCCAAAGGTTGGGACGAATTTGGCGTGCTTCATGACTCAACTCTAGATCGAAACTGTCGGCGAGGGAATGGGCGGGGTCTGTGCTGAGAACTAATGTCCGATAGCCGAGTTCGGCGCAACGCAAGCCTGTTGCTGCGGCGACGGAGGTTTTACCAACGCCACCTTTCCCGGTCATGAGAATTACACGCATAAATCGTTAATGTCCTAACTGAAAAGTTTTTATATTTCTTCAACTCTATCGGGTTTTCTTGACGAAGTGTTGTTTCACCACGTCTAAGCGCGAGCAATTCCAGTAATCTACATGGGAGGTGATGGTGTCGCTGTCGCTGAGTTTGAGTTCGGTACGGCCGGGAATGGAGATGCGGGGTTTCCAGGGAAGGGGGGTATTCCAGCTTAATGTCCAGGTGTAGTGGATGGTGTCCTCTTGGCGCTGGATGTCGTGCAAGTCCATTTGGGGGTTGATGAAGAAGGTGTCGATGAACTGAATCATCTTTTTGAAGCGTTCAACTCCCCGAAATTCGTTCAGCGGGTCTTTGAAGTATACGTCTTTGGCGTAAACGCTGTAGGTTTGGTCTTTGGGAAAGCGCTGGTAGTCTTGTTTGAGGATGTCGAGGATGTCCATAGGTCTGTGATGGGTCGGGGAATGAGCGCGAATCGCCCCGATTGGAAGATAATCAATTAATCCAACCCTATCGTTGTTGTCTCGGCTTTGCCATGCCGCTTAGGGTTAGTTCCGGGTTCTTTTGATATGTTCCATAATTTGCTGTTTGCGCTGTTCTTTCTCGGCGGGGGATACCTCGTTAGAAAGCTTGGTGGTGCGCTTAACATGATCCATAATCCGTTGTTTGCGTTCGTCTGAGTTCGCCATAGGGAAAGAACCTGAGAGAGGTTAACTTCTATAGCTTAATAGAACTTTACAATTTTGACAGACGGTTCGCGCAAATGGGTCTACTTGGTACCAAAAAGGCGATCGCCTGCATCGCCCAAACCGGGGATAATATACCCATGCTCGTCTAGCTTGTCATCAATCGCTGCCGTATAGATGGGGACATCGGGATGTTCCTGTTGAAAATGCTCAATTCCTTCCGGCGCAGCCAATAGACAGACAAACTTAATCGATCTAGGATTGGTTTCTTTAAGGCGATACACCGCCGCCACCGCAGAATTCCCCGTCGCCAGCATCGGATCGACTACGAGCATATCTCGGTCTTCGACATCCTGGGGAACTTTAAAGTAGTATTCCACGGGGATGAGGGTATACGGATCGCGATACAATCCCACATGACCTACCCGCGCTGAAGGCATAAGTTCCAACATCCCATCTAGAATGCCCTGTCCTGCCCGCATAATAGAGACAATCACCAGTTTTTTATCCGGCGCTAATACAGGCGCGTTCATGGTGGCGAGTGGCGTTTCAATGGTTTCGTATTTTAACGGTAAATCTCGCGTCACTTCATAGGCCATTAATAGGCTAACTTCTTTTAATAAAGCCCGAAACTTTGCCGTACTGGTTTCTTGACGGCGCATTAGGGTTAATTTATGCAGTAATAGCGGATGATCGATGAGCGTTACTTGGCTAGTCATAGGGGATGGAGGAGACTAAGATATCTCAAAATACTGTACCATCGCTGTCAATTTGGATCGGGGGAATTCCACCGGGTCTGAGTTCTGCGGCGATTTTTCGTCCGGCTGTCCAAGTTCCGCCTTGTAGGACTTTTACTAAGGGTAATTCGGTTTCGCTCAGTTGCAGTTTTTTGCGGATAACTTGAGCTATTTTATCTAAGAGGATAACGGTTAGCGATCGCCATTCGACAATCACTTCTGAATCGACTTGATGCGCTTGTTCTAAAATTCGATTGGATTTAGGTTGCAGCAATCCCAAATCTAGACATAATCCGCCGTTGCGATATTCCGGTAATCCGGTCAGTGCATTTAATTGGGTAATTTCTAAGCCTATTTCTTGTAAGGGTTCCAACAGAGAATAGGTCAACCATTGGGAAAGCTTGTGAAAGGGAATATAACCCGCATCGGGTAAGGCGGAATGCTGCCAAACATCCCCTAGATTAACGCCCTCTAAGGTTAATCTTCCCGGCCAAATTTCGCCTAAACCTGTTAAAATAGTTGTAAAAATAAAACTTGCTGAAATTTGCTTGTTCTCAGCTTGGCTTAAGAAATAACTGACTAAATTACCGGGTCGGGGATGGTCTGAACCAAAATAATCGGGATAATGGGTTAAAGATTGACCCAATTTTTGTAGCAGTTGCAAGCGACCAGAAAGACCCACTAAAGGATTATCCGAACTAACTTGAAATCCTGCGGCTAAACGGCTTTCTGTTAAAGATTTTAACCCTTCTGCATCGGCTTGTAAGTGGTTTTGAGGAGAACTCGAAAACAACCCCCTTTCAAACATCCGCAGGCTAGCGACGGCTAACCCTTCCGAACGTTGATAGGTTCCCCCAGTTTCTGCTTCTTGATATTTCCAAGCTGCACCCGCGCCAGCATCGAGTAAGACGCTAATAATGGCTAAATCGTATTTTGCTTTAGCTTGCTCAATGGGGGGTAAACTGGCAAGTTGAGCATTGAGTTGAGCAATCCGCGAAATTCCGCCCACTTCAAAATGCTGCCAGCGAGAATGAAAGGGAATATCTAAATTGGGGTAATGTTCCCGAATGACTTGCAGAACATAGTCTGCGGTGGTTTCCAGTTGGGATAAGTCAACGCGGAAATGTTGCAGTTTATCCTGACAGGCGAGTTCATATAAGATGTTACAGCGATCGCGAATAGCTTGGGGCGATCGCAGGTAGGCTAACGTCATCGCAGTTTTCTAGCAAAGTAATGTTATTGTACTCATAAGCTGCGATCTACAGGTTTCTAGAGAGGGATTTTAGCAATTCGATCGATCCATTCTTCTGGAGTAGATACCGACCAGATGAGAACAAGATCGGCAACAACTGCTTCAACTGTCAGCTTTTTGGATACAATAAGAACGCCTGCACTTTGATGAAGCGAAATAAACTCAGCAAAGTACATGGGCATGGTTTTGCGATCGTGGGTAACAAGAATACGTCCTTGTTGTGCTGTTAATGCTAGCACTTCCAAATCGTTTAAACCCTGCAATCCAGCACCCGAAGCAGTTTGAAAATCAATAGTTGGCTCTTGTCGCAAAGTTGCTGTTACAATTAATTGATTCAAATCGGCATCAGCTTGGTAACGAATGCTCACTCCCTAGGTTCTCCTGCTGTGCCTTAAAAGACATGAGCTTGCGATAGAGGATTGGTTGATCTGTTTGTAAGGGTTGAGGCATGGCATCAAAGGCGGCCTCTTCTTCTAGAATGTAGAGATCGATAGTAGGACGATGAGCCAGGTAAAAGGCGATCGCACCATACACTTGTTCTAGGGTTAGCAATGGGAAAGATTGAACGATGCTTTCTGGTGAAAGACCCTTACGAAAAGCATACACCACTGAGTCGAGCGAGATTCGAGAATTTGCAATCCAGTAACTGCCACTCCGATATTCTACATAGACCTTAGATTCTACAACTGACATAGGTTTGCTTAGGGAAGTCTAATCCTGATTGTACGCGATCGCGAATAGCTTGGGGCGATCGCAGGTAGGCTAACGTCATCGCAGTTTCCTAGTAAGGTAATGTATATTAAGCAGATTTTAACAACTGTCAAACAAGCGCGATCGCACTCCTGTACCCAACGCGGCTTAGTCACGCGCGATTGTAGAATGGGCTAGCACAGCGTCACCCATATCAGTATTAAGTCTCCAGGTTTTAACCCCTCTAGAAATCGCGACTAATCGCTTAAACCGCGTCCAATTACCTGAGTCAGCGCAATCTCATCGGGAACATCCCCGTCGGTATAATAGCCTGCGGCCTTTTTGGCTTCAATTTCCACTTGAGCATCAGCCGGAATCAGTTCTGGGGGAATGGGAACCCGTTCAATGACCTTAATCCCCGAATTGACAATAGCGTTATACTTCAGGTTGCTCATCGACACCAAACGGTCAATCTGAGTCACCCCAAGCCAATGCAAGACATCTGGCATAAACTCTTGAAAGCGCATATCTTGAACGCCAGCGACGCATTCAGTCCGTTCAAAATAGGCAGCAGCGCGATCGCCTCCTTCTTGTCGCTTGCGAGCATTGTAAACCAAAAACTTCGTCACCTCGCCCAACGCCCGACCTTCCTTGCGGAAATAGACAATAATTCCCACCCCTCCCTGTTGCGCCGTGCGAATGCATTCTTCTATTCCGTGAACCAAATAGGGACGACAGGTGCAAATATCCGAACCAAACACATCCGAACCATTACATTCATCGTGAACCCGCACCGCCACCGGAGAATTGGGATCGGTAATAGCTGCAATCTCCCCAAGAATATAAACAGTAACGCCTCCAATTGGCGGGAGAAACAGCGACAAATCCGGACGCGTCACCAACTCCGGGAACATTCCCCCGGTTTGTTCAAACAAGGCGTGACGCAACTCGCTTTCTGCAATTCCTAGGCGCTTGGCAATTCCGGGTAAATACCAAACGGGTTCAATGGCGGCTTTTGTCACCACCAAATCGCCCCCCGCCTTCATAATCTTGCCATCAATCTGCAAGCGACCCTTCGCCACCGCATCGAGCAGTTCCGGCATATTAATATGGGCTTTGGTAATCGCGATCGTGGGGCGAATATCGTATCCTTGCTCGTAGAAAGAGGTATAAACCTCACCCACCATTGCACCAAATGGATCGAGAGAGATAATCTTATCGGGATCGAACCAACTCGGATGCGGCCCAATTTGTTCCACAGGCGAGGTATTCGTTAAGTCAGCGCGATGATCCGCTTGCAGTGTTTTACGCGCTACCGCCAACGCTCGATAAATTGCATACGATCCAGAATGCGTCCCAATCACGTTCCGATGAGCCGGAGTTGTCACCGTCGCCACAATCGGACCTCGCTTGAGAGGATCGCATTCTCCCCAATGAATTGCAACCGTTTTGGAACCAACATTGCGCGGGTGAGAGGTCAGGACAATATGCTTATGCTTAGACCGACTGGGCTTTTCTAACATAGGAAAAAGAGAATTGGGTAGTTGAGGCTTCGGCGAACTGAGCGATGCTCAGAAAAATCGGAGTTGGCGAACCATAAATTAAGAATTCTAGCAACAAGTTTCGGCTTGGCAAGTAGCCCAGAAGGCAGACCCATTGACATTCCACCCTTTATAGGCGCTTTATGAGTCAATCCCCATTCGTGCATCAACTTTCTGCTCAAGAGGCGAGCAAACAGAACTTTCAAGCTTACGGTCAGTTAATTCAACCTGTTGATGACGGCAAGCTTTACGATACAGAGGATGCTCAGTTGATCCTCGATCGCGGTATTCCCCGGTTTTACATCATGCGTCTTACTGCCAATGGACGCCAGTTTAAAAGAATTACTCGCCACCTCCAATGTACGCAATGTTTAGGCGCTTTGGGGGGCAAATCCTGGTGGATAGCCGTTGCGCCTCCAGCAGAGAGTCCTCACCCTCGACTTGAAGACATCCAAGCCTTTAAGATTCCAGGCGATTGTTTTATTAAACTCCACTTAGGAACCTGGCACGCGGGCCCCTATTTTGAAACCGAGTACATCGATTTCTACAACCTGGAACTCAGCGACACTAACATTACTGATCGCGATACCTGCAATTTGCAATCTATCTACGGTGTAGCGTGCGAGATTGTCTAGAAGTTAGTGCTGAGTAGAAAGTGCTGAGTGCTGAGTGGGGAAGAGGATGGGGAGAAGAAGAAGGGAGTTGGGAGTTGGGGGTTGGGGAAGAAGAGGGTGAGGAGAATGAAGGTAAATCAGCTATTGTTCTTGATACCTACTCAGAACTCGGCACACTACTACACAGAAGAACCGCGCAACAGCACTTTCAACTCGGAACTCCTTTCCCCCCACCTCCCCACCTCCCCATCCCCCCATCCTCTTCCCCACTCAGCACTCAGCACTCAGCACTCAGCACTCAGGATGGGGGAGGTAACACTTCTATGGGTTCTTGTTCTAACTCTTCTACGGGTTGCAGGATGGTTTCCGCAGACATGGACATGGCGACGGGGAGGGGGATTTCTTCGACTTCGGAGAGTTTTTCTAAGGAGAGGCGCTTAGACTGGGAGGCTCCGGAGAGACGCTTGAGCAGTTGAGGTCTGGGATCGTGTAAAACGTAGATAATGCGATCGCCAAGACGCCATTCTTCTGAAGCTGTCACGACCTGGAGGCGTTCTTCGCGTTCAACCAACAGAGGAACCAACTCGCCAGCGCGCACCAATGCTTGTAAATGAGCTTGTTGGAAAGCGAACCCTTCTTCTTTGAGGGTGGTTGTTCCTAACTTAATTTTGCCATCGGTGATGTATTGATTCCAGGTTTTGATCGCTAACTGCGATGCAAAGGCTTGATTAACCTTATTTTTCTGATTATTACTGCTTGCTTGCGGATCGCGTGGGAATACGGCGTAAACGCGCGGGGGTGAAAACTCTTCAATTGCCCGTTGCGCCAGCACTAAATTCACTTCACCATTATTGGTCATCACCAAGAAACTGCCAACCGAACTGAGTCCGGCTTCTTCCAAAACGCCTGTATCTAAAGCACTGCTGAGAAAGACGCGCAAGCCTTCTTGTTGGGCTTGGCGACAGGCTTCAGCATCGGTATCGATGAGAACGACGGATTCGCCTTTTTCTTGGTACAGGCGGGCAATTAAACGGCTTAAGGGGTGAATGCCGACAATAATGACGCCTGTGGCTTGGGTGGAGGTGATTTTCAATAGGCGTGCCATTAAACTCGCCGTGAGTCCCTGACAGACGACGGTCATGATAATGGTTAAAAAGACTAACGCTTTGGTGGCATCTCCCCCGTTTATACCCCGTTCGGTCAGTAAAATCCCGAATAAGGAAGCGACAGACGCCGAAACAATGCCTCGCGGACCTATCCAACTAATAAATAGCTTTTGTCGCCAGTTCAAATCGCTATTCCAGGTGCAAATCAGCACGTTCAAGGGTCGCACGGCGAACATGAGGACTAAGACGGTACCGACGCTTCCCCAGCCGAGGGCGACAATACTGGCGATTGATAAATCTGCGGCTAAAAGGATGAATAAGACGGAGACGGCTAAAAGGGTTAGTTGACCCTTAAAGCGTCGCAAGAGCCGTTCTTCGGGCAAGGAGGAGGCTCTCAACACGATTCCGGAGACGACGGTGGCCATTAATCCAGATTCGCTGCGGATTTCTTGCGCCAAGCCAAATAGGGCGAGTAAGCTGGCCAGAACGACGAGGTTTTTCAGGTCTTCGGAGAGGAAATTGGCTCGTTTGATGAATAAACCGACTAACCCTCCGCCTACAGCCCCAATCCCAACGCCAATGCCTAGGCGGATTAATAGACCGCTGACAACTGCTGTGGGGTCGGCATCGCCGTTTAAGATGATGTCTAGAACGACAACGGCGAGAATTGCTCCGACTGGATCGATAAGGACGCCTTCGCCTTCGAGTAGGGCGGCAACTGGTCGCTGAACGCTAACGTGTTTGAGTAGCGGGGAAATGACCGTGGGGCCGGTGACGACGACGAGGGAGGCGTATAAAAAGGAAATAGACCAGGGAAACTCGCTTAAATAGTGGGCAGCAATTCCACCGCCAATCAAAGTAATCAGCGTTCCAATGGTGACGAGGTTCCGCAAGCTGCCGGAGACTTTGCCCAGTTCGCGGAGTTCGAGATTTAATCCACCTTCAAACAGAATCAAGGCAACTGCAAGGGCGACAATCACCTCTAGTCCAATGCCCAGTTGATGGGGATGGACGAGATTTAAGCCATCTGAACCTAAAAGAATGCCAAATAGCAATAAAAAGACAATCGCTGGGACTTTGAGGTAGTCTGCTAAAACTTGAGCACCGATGCCCGCAGTGACCGTCAGGATAATGAGTAGGGTGATTTCAAATGATCCTTCCATAAGCGATATGGTTGCAGGCTATCAGCTTAGGTGTATATCTAGGGTCGCGATCCGAAACAGGTTCCTGGAAATCCCTTTGCCAATGGCGCTGATTTTGATTGATGTTAGTTTAGTCTGAATCTTGGGCGAGCGTTCGAGAGAACGATTTTAGGTCTCGGAGGGGAGGAATTTTGGCAAGGGCTGGGATTCTCGAATAGGGGACTTGAGCTTTGTTATATCAAAGTTTTGTTAAGCAGATTGTGCAATGGATTTTATAAAGGTATCCCGATTCTGACTCCTAATCCAATATAACTCTTCTAAACAAAAATTAATATTTTGAGGAGAAAGGGGAGAATCGGTAGCACCCTGAGAAAGGGCGGGCGGTTGAGATTTTTTAAGAATGGGGAAAAGGCAGGAGGGTAAAGGGTTGGTACTGGGTGAGGGGAGTCTGAGGCGATTGGCGCTTGCTTTGGCAAAGGTCAAACAGAATCCTCAAACCCTTGCCTGAATTGTTGCTCTATCCCCCTGAAACTTTTAAGATATGTTATTGAACGTAAAGTAACAGCGACTTCACGCTCTCATCTCCCTTGGGGGACGTTCTTAGGCTGGAAACTGCAAAGTCGCCGAGGCGATCGCAGTGGGTTGGCAATCGAGAACTTGCTTCAAGCGAAATGGCGGCGGAAACGCGTTTAAAAACGAACTTGTATCAATAATTTTGATTTAAAAGTTTTGGCTAATCAGGTTACTCATTCTGAAGTTTTATTTCAACGCTGGCTAGGCATTCTCGTTGCCATTGCGATCGCTGCGGGGTTAATTTTCTGGGGAATCAGTCAAATCGGACATGCTGACCCTTACGTACAAAGTGTTTTAAGCTTGCAAGGCAATGAGATTCAGGGGAATGCCATTTTTCAGATGAATTGTGCAGGATGTCATGGAATCGAAGCAACGGGGCGAGTAGGACCGAGTTTGCAGGGCGTATCGGAACGGAAGTCTCGCCGCCATCTGATTTATCAAGTGATTAGCGGCGAAACTCCCCCCATGCCTCAATTTCAACCCAGTCCTCAAGAAATGGCGGATTTGTTAAGCTATCTAGAAACCCTATAAGCTGCCAGACTCGCTAAACTGCTGGGCATAGAAACGGGCATAGCGATCGCCTTTTTGCAATAATTCCTCATGGGTTCCCGATTCAAGAATTTGTCCTTTCTCCACCACCAGAATGCGGCTGGCGCGGCGTACCGTGGCGAGGCGATGGGCGATGATAAACACGGTGCGATCGCGCATAATCCGTTCTAGGGCCTGTTGGACTAGCGCCTCTGATTCTGAATCGAGGGCAGAAGTTGCCTCATCTAAGATTAGAATACGGGGATTGAGTAACACGGCTCTGGCGATCGCAATCCGCTGTCTTTGTCCCCCGGAAAGGGACATCCCCCGTTCTCCCACCCAAGTGTGATAGCCGTCGGGGAGTTGGCTAATAAACTGGTGGGCGTTGGCCACTTTTGCTGCTTCTTCCACCGCCTGGAGGTTAAAATCGGTTTGACCAAAGGCAATATTTTGCGCCAGCGTTCCCGAAAATAACAGCGTTTCTTGGGGAACAATGCCAATCTGTCGGCGCAAACTGGTTAGCGTCACCTCGGCAATATTGACGCCATCAATCAAAATTTCCCCAGCTTGAAGATCGTAAAAGCGCGGTAGCAGATTCACCAGCGTGGTTTTCCCCGCCCCCGAAGTCCCCACTAGGGCGATCGCTTCTCCCGGATTCACCGTTAAACTCAGATCGTGCAATACCGTGGGATTGGGTGGGGGCGTTTTTCCCGGAGTCGCCAGCGTTGGATAAGCGAAGGTGACATGACGATATTCCACCTTACCCGTAACTGGAGGTAGCGCGATCGCATTCGGCAGTTCCTTCACCGCAGGCTGAATAGCCAAAAGCTCAAAAATCCGATCGATCGAGGCTTCCCCCTGCTTAAACTCGTTATAATTACTCGTCGTAATCGAAATCGGATCGATCAGCAACGCCACCGCCGCCACATAGCTAATAAACTCGCTTCCGGTTAAATTCCCTTGGGAAATTTGCCAACCCCCCAAGAAAAATAACAGCAACACACTCATCGCTTCCAAAAAGCCAATCACCGGAAACTGAATCGCTTTCAGGCGTTCGGCGGCATATTTTGCCTTGCGGTTGCGTTCGGCTTCCTTGGCAAACCGGGCGATTTCGTAGTCTTGGGCGTCAAAAGCTTGAATTAAACGTATCCCGCTAAACACCTCCGTTAGCAGGGCGGATAAATCCGAAATCCGGTTTTGGCTGCGGCGAGAATACTTCAACAACTGTTCGCCAAACCAGCCAATCAGAACCGCCATCACCGGGGCAATAATCGCCGTAAAGAAGGTCAATTGCCAGTTGAGGTAGACCATATACCCCAACACCACAATTAGTTGTAGCACGCAGGGGATGAACTGGTGAAACACCTTGTTGATGACTTCCCCAATCCGGTCAATATCCTCGGTGAGGCGATAGGAGAGGTCGCCTGTGGGTGTCACCTCAAAAAAGCCTAAATTCAGTCTTTGCAGGTGTGCATAGACTCGCTGGCGCAGTTGCAGGGCAATTTTGAGGGCGGCCTTGGCCATCAGTGCATCTTGTCCGTATTGCACGATGCCCCGAATCAAAAAGATAACGGCCGCAATGCCTGCTAATCTGGCGATCGCAGGGACGTTTCCTGCCCCAATTAAACCGGCCATCTCTCCGGCGAGTCGCGCCAAAATCGGCCAAAATACGGTAAATGCTAAAGTACAGGCAAGGGCCTGAGAAATCGTTTTCCACTCGGCACGAATATACGGGAGTAACTGCCAATAGTACGATTCTGTTTGACCGACACCCTTGACAAATCGAGATTTCAACCTAGGAGACTTTCCTTTCACCAACTTTGCCACGTTTTAGGCTACCAGGTTTTTGTCTTTTGGTGGAGGGAGATTGTTTCCGCTAGCGGGGCGTAGGATGAAGGGGGCGGGTGAGGATCGCGGTCTTCTGGGCAATTTGAGTTGAATTTATGATTAATGACTTATTAATTTCTCTATTTATTGCGGTGGGTATTTCAGCTTTGGGCATTTTCCTGGCAGGAATGCCTGGGGTGATGATTTTATGGTTATCGCAACCGTTTTTATTATGCGTTTACGGGCCGCGATCGATTCGCCGAATTAAATCGGGGGGCGGATTTACTTTAATTTATTTGGTTTCGATGTTGTGGTCTTTAAGCATTTTGCCGGGATATCTGGTTGCGTTTCGCTTATTTGAAGATTTAGCTAAACTCAATCAAATCGCTATTTTTATTGGGATTTTGTATTTAGGCAGCGTTGTCATTACCACGATTATTTATGGTTTTGTAGCCACGTTTACAGATTTTTCTTAAAGTATTTCGATCGTCTATTTTTACCTGTCGATACTGTGTGTTTTTAATCGGTAAAACCCTGACAAAACAACGCCTACAGCATTTTACTCAGGCAAATTCTGTAAGTCGCGTTACAGAATCATATTTTAACAACCGTTGTAATAACACTAGACGTAGTGTGGGTAATCGTACGCTCATGGTATTGACAGCAGCAGAACAAGGGGTTAGACGTAACGATCGACCTTGTACCGTTTGTGGTGGCGTTCACCTCAGCCAAGATCATTGGAAATTTATGGCAGATATGCCGCAAGACCCCATTGATTTAATTGACGATCTGACGAAAATGGGGTTCTACAAATCGCGATCGCTGTCAATTGCACAGACCCTTAATCAAGCCGAATTACGCAAGCAATTATTCCTGAAAATGGCAGGACGGGGCAACCCCAAGCGCGAACGTTTGTGCAACGATCTAATTCAGTTAGCGGGGGGACTGGATGCCGCTTTTGCCGCAGCATTTGGGCCGAAAGCCGGTGAATTTTTTGCCGATGCCAACCGCATCAGTAACGCTACCCGACGGCAATTTCTCCGCAATATTGCCGTGGGTGCAGCCTTAGTCACCTTGGTGAATTGTGCCCCCAGAGAAGAGAACCGGCAAGCCACCACCCAATCGGCAGCCGGAGGGGGTGCAGTTGGGGAAAATTTAGAAAAAACGACTTTGCGCGTTGGCTTTATTCCCATCACCTGCGCGACGCCCATTATCATGTCCGAACCGTTGGGCTTTTATCAGAAATATAACCTCAACGTCAGCGTGGTGAAAATGCCCAGTTGGGCGGCGGTGCGAGATAGCGCGATCGCAGGCGAACTCGATGCCTATCATATGTTAGCCCCCATGCCGATTGCCATGACTCTCGGTTTGGGTTCGGCCACCTTCCCCATCAAACTGGCCAGCATTGAGAATATTAACGGTCAAGCGATTACCATTGCCAATAAGCATCGAGATCGAGTGAGAGGGCCAGAAGATTTTAGAGGCTTTAAAATTGGCGTTCCCTTCCCCTTCTCAATGCATAACCTCTTACTTCGCTATTACCTCGCCAGCGGCGGTTTAAACCCCGATACTGATGTCCAAATCGATCCGGTTCCGCCCCCCGATAGCGTCGCTAGGCTAACCGTTGGCGATATTGATGCCATGTTAATGCCCGATCCGTTTAACCAGCGGGCCGTTTACGAAGGGGCTGGCTTTATCCACATGCTCACCAAGGATCTCTGGCCAGGCCATCCCTGCTGTGCCTTTGCTGCGAGCGATCGCTGGATTGAAGACCATCCTAATACATTCCGCGCCCTCAACAAAGCCATTATTGACGGCACAGGCTACGCCAGCAACCCCGCCAACCGCAAGGAAATTGCCGCCGCCATCTCTTCTCGCCAATTCCTCAATCAACCGCAAGAAGTGGTAGAAGCGGTACTAACCGGCAACTTTGAAGACGGTTTAGGCAATACTCAAAATGTCCCGGATCGCATTGATTTTGACCCCTATCCCTGGCAAAGTTTCGCCTATTGGATTTCCTCTCAGCTAACCCGTTGGAATTTCCTCCCGGAAGAAAGGGCTAACTACGAAGAAATTGGACAAGAGATTTTCCTCACCGATTTAGCGAGAGAACTTGCCCAAGAAATTGGTCAAACTCCACCCACTGAAGAACTGCGGGTTGAAAGACTCAAATTTGACGAATTTAACCCCGAACAAGCTAGCGCCTACGTTAAGCAACAAGTCGATAAATTTGGCGTTTGATTTCCGGGTATCGCTGTTTTTCAGAATTTGAGCTATGCAAAATACATCGCGTGCAGCCAATGGTATTCCCCCTTGGCTGTTGAATAAAAATCTCCAAGCGTTTGTCCTGTTTTTATTGTCCTTCATTAGTTTTCTAGTAGTCTGGGAAATTGGGGCGCAAACCGGACTCTTTTCCCGATTGATGCCCTCTGCTAGCCGCACCTTAATCGACTTTTGGGGATGGATTTCTGACCCTTTTTACGATTATGGCCCCAACGATAAAGGCATTGGCTGGCACCTTTTAGTTAGCTTGCGTCGCGTCTTAATTGGATTTACCATTGGTTCGCTGATTGCCATTCCCCTAGGCGTTGTGGTTGGCTTATCGGAAGTGCTATCTAAAGCCATCGATCCTTATATTCAACTCCTCAAACCCGTTTCTCCCTTGGCTTGGCTGCCATTAGGGTTGGGGTTGCTGCAAGACTCAGAAAAAACCGCCTTATTTGTGATTGCCATTACCAGTATTTGGCCGACCTTAATTAATACCAAATTTGGCGTTAGTAATGTCAGTTCGGAATATCTAGATGTTGCCAAAACCCTAGGTGCATCCCGCTGGCGTACCATTCGCAAAGTTATTTTACCCGCTGCGGCCCCTAGTATCGTTTCGGGACTGCGAATTAGCATTGGCATTTCGTGGTTGGTGATTGTCGCTGCCGAAATTTTAGTAGGGGGAACGGGTTTAGGTTACTTTGTTTGGAATGAGTGGAATAACCTCAGCATCACGAGCATTATTACCGCCATTATTGTTATCGGTTTAGTTGGAATTGTTCTCGACCGCATTTTTGGAATTTTACAAAGTTTTGTCTCGTTTGGTAGAAAATCATGACGGTTTCTTCTCGCTATCAATCCTCAGAATATGAGGCTTTGGCAACAGACGTTCAAGTCTCTTTGCGTCATGTTTCTAAAGTGTTTCCTGGAAAGCGCGGTTTACTTAATCGCTGGACTGGCAAAGCCCGATCGGATTATCTGGCTTTAGATGATATTAGCCTCGATATTCAACATAACAAGTTTGTTTCGATTATTGGCCCGTCGGGTTGCGGTAAATCGACGTTATTGAGCATTATTGCAGGTTTATCAACTGCAACTTCGGGTTCAGTTTGGATGGATGGTAAGCCTATTTTAGGCCCTGGCCCCGATCGCGGTATGGTGTTTCAAAACTATGCTTTGATGCCGTGGATGACGGTTGAGGAAAATATTCGGTTTGCGGTTGAGACTGTCTATCCGAAAATGTCGTTGACTAGACAAAAAAACATCGTTCGTGAGAATATTCAACTGGTTGGCTTGAACGGTGCAGAAAAGAAACATCCCCACGAATTATCCGGCGGTATGCGTCAGCGAGTTGGGATTGCTAGGGCGCTTTCAATTAGTCCGCAAATTCTGTTGATGGATGAACCTTTTGGCGCATTAGATGCCTTGACTCGCGGCTTTTTGCAAGATGAAATTGAGCGAATTTGGGAACAGCAACGCCAAACGGTCATTATGATTACTCACAGTATCGAGGAGGCGCTATTACTCTCCGATGAAATTGTGATGATGACGCGAGGTCCTGCTGCCAAGATTGCTCAAATTCTAGAGGTTCCTTTCCCCCGCCCGCGCAATCGAGAAACGCTGGATCAATATCCAAGCTATCACGAATTGAAGGCGGAAATGGAACGGCATTTATCCCGCGAAACTCGTGCGGTGGAAGAATCTCGCGTTCAAGCAGCTTAGTTTTGAGGTTGCAAAGTTGGGATTTAATTGACAGCGGTTTTCTCTCAGGTGAGGTGCAATAAGATTCTCCTGATTTAGAGAAAGCGGACTTCACGGAATCCGAAATTTTTGTGACTCAACTCTGGTGTATTGTTTTAAGGAGTGAATGATGGCAATTGCTGAGATTACAGATAAGTTGTTAGCGGCGAAGAAAGCTAAAGGCGTGACTTTTGCAGATTTAGAATCAGCGGTAGGACGCGATGAGGTTTGGATTGCTTCGGTGATTTACCGTCAAGCGAGTGCTTCGGAAGAGGAAGCGAAAAAGATTGTCACGGCTTTGGGTTTAGGGCCTGAATATGCCGAACCCTTGATGGAATGTCCCCTGAAAGGTTCCTTGGATCAAACAATTCCCACCGATCCTTTAATTTACCGCTTTTATGAGATTATGCAGGTTTATGGAATGCCGATTAAAGCGGTCGTTCACGAGAAGTTTGGCGATGGGATTATGAGTGCAATTGACTTTACCTTAGACGTAGAGAAAGAAGAAGACCCCAAGGGCGATCGCGTTAAGATTGTCATGTCCGGTAAGTTCCTCCCCTACAAGAAGTGGTAGGTTAAGGTCTCGCCTCTTGGAAAGCCTCAGTCAGTTGCCAATCGTCGCAGCGAGGCTTTCTGGGGTTTCCCATTTTTACTAAAAAAACTTAAAAATCGCGATTTGTGTAATTCACATCACATCCAAGCTGAAATTTTCTCTTCAATAATAACAACAGCGTTATCATCGCTTGGCTAAATTTCTATAAACTCGGCTTGAGATTGCCGTTGGGCAAATCTTTGAAATCGAGAGAGTGAATCCCTGATTTTCTAAGGTGAAGTCATCGGGTACCCTTTGTCCGACTTAACCATCTCAGACAAACGGTACTTTGCTGTTACTCTACCTGACAAGCCGCCTGGGTCTGTTTCAACTCCAAACCGTCAGCGCCCGGAAGTCTAGTTTAGACTCTCTCGGCTGCTGGCTTGAAGTTCAATCTCTATTAAATTCAAAAGCGTGGGTTTAAAAAGAACTTTATCTCCAAGCGAAACCTGGGGATTTGGATTTGCAGGTCATTTAGCATTTCTCAGCACAGCCCCAATTATCGCCGCCGAGTTAGGATGGCGATCGCTTTGGGTATGGCTTCCCTGCGTCCCAATTGCCATGCTGCTGATGTTTCAAGTCAAGCGGCTGGCCCAACGCTGGCCCGATGTTTCCGGCGGAACCCCTAGCTACATTCTCCGGATCTTCCGCCGCTATCCTCTCCTCGGTCAATATGCAGCCATTGGTTACTATCTCAGTTGGGTTGCCTTTGTTCCCGTCAACGCCATTGTTTTAACCGATCTGATCCAAGCCAATCTTGCCACGGTCGATCTGCAAGCGCCCACCTTTATCCTCAATCTTCTATTTACCTTACTGATGTGGGCGATCGCCTTTAGCGGTACTCGCGCCCTCGCCATCGTCACCCTATTTTTCATGGTCCCCGCAATGGGGTTGCTGTTGCTGTTTAGCGTTCAGGGCTTAGGATGGCTGATCTTTTCACCCAACAGTCCCGGTCTTTTTCCCAGCCCTAGCGAGGTTCAAAACCTCCCCCCTTGGCAATTTAGCGATTGGGCAAAATCCTTCTTTGTCGCCATCTACGGAATTTACGGTTGCGAGATCGGCGCTGCTTTTATGGCCGATTCGCGATCGCCTCAAAGAACCGCCAACTTCCTGAATCTCTCTGCCTTCCTAATTGCCCCCATTGGCATTGGCGGAACGTGGGTACTCGCCCGCCTCTCCACCACCAGCCTAGGAGATAACGCCTATCTGGCATTTCTCAGCGCCTCCAGCAACTTTTGGGGGCCCTTCGCCCCGCCCTTAGTCACCTTTTCAATTGCCTCCGCCTGCTTGCTAGCTTCAGCCACCGCCGTTGCTGCTACCCCCCGCATGGCGTATCAATTTGCCCAAGATGGCTATCTTGCGCCCGTTTTAGGGATCATCTCCCGTCGCGGCGTCATGGGACCGGCGTTGCTACTCAACCTCACCTTAAGCCTGCTGTGTTTAGCGTGGGGCAATATCTCCCAGATTGTCATGGTCACAGGAAGCGCTTGGGTAGCTGCTGGTGCCCTATTGCACTTAGGATTGTGGTTGCGTCGCCGTCGATCCTTTAGCCGCTGGCCCTATATCTCCTTAGCCTGCTTTGGGATTGAAAGCGCTGTCCTGATTGTCGGGGGACTCGCGTGGGATGGCCAAGACCTGATCGTTGGGTTACTCCTCCCAGGCGTTGCCATCTGGGTTGATTGGATCGTCCGCCAGGTTCGGTTTGCACCTTTTCAGGCCCAATGGTGGATCGATCGATATAATGTACGCGATCGCGCCCAGGTTCAAGACTTTGTGCGCTTTCAAGTCCTAACCCTGATTGGTCTAGTGGGCGGAAGTAGCCTGATTACCTGGTGGATCGATCGGTATTTAGGCAATAGCAATACTACCCGCGAAGCCAATAATCTGTTTGTGGTCTGGTTGCTAACCGCCGTTTTTTTAGGAATTGCGATCGCCTGTTGGACCAGCTTACCCCAAGCCACCGCCATCATTGAAGCGCGACAGCAGGCCGAACACTTCTTTAAAATCGCCCTCGATGCCATTATCATCCTCGACGAACGCGGCTACATCTCCCAAGCCAACCCCGCCGCCGAAAGACTATTTCAACGCCCGCAAAACCGCCTCATCGGTCGTTCCCTCACGGAATTCCTCACCGATTTTCCCACCGATCCCAATACCTGGATCGATCGTAGCGAGCATCACCTGATACTCGACGAAGAGATTCGCATTCTCGATGTTGCCAAAAGCGATCGCTCTACGCAAGTGCTAACCGAATACGTCATCATTCTGCGCGACATTACCGAACGCAAACATCAAGAAGTCTCCTTGCGCCTCGCCCTAGAAAGTCAAGAACAACTCGCCGCCACCGCCACCGCCCAAGCCCGACAACTCGAAGACACCCTAGAAGACCTCAAACGCACGCAATCTCAACTGATTCACACCGAAAAAATGTCTTCCCTCGGTCAATTAGTGGCTGGGGTTGCCCACGAAATTAATAATCCCGTTAACTTTATTTTTGGCAATCTGTCCCACGCCCGCGACTATACCCGCGATTTGTTAGACCTGATCGATCTCTATCAAACCTATTTTCCCAACCCTCCCGCCGCCATTACTGAGAAGATTGAAGCCACGGATTTAGAATTTATCATCGCAGATTTCCCGCAATTGATTGCCTCAATGCACGTTGGGGCGAACCGAATTCGCGAAATTGTGCAATCTCTGCGTCACTTTGCACGCATTGACGAAGCCCAAATTAAAGCCGTCAATATTCATGAGGGGATTGACAGCACCCTGATGATTTTGCAAAATCGCACTAAAGCTAAACCCGATCGCCCCGCGATTGGGATTGTTAAAGAGTACGGCGATTTACCCTTAGTTGAATGCTATCCAGGACTTCTCAATCAAGTTTTTATGAATTTGCTCTGCAATGCGATTGATGCCCTTGAGGAGTATCATAGCGTTTCCAAATCGCGCTCAGGAGCGTGGCTGGGTAGAACCTCACCCACATCGCGCGAGTCGCTGACTCAAACGCGACGTTCAGAAATTCAGATTCGCACGGAGTATCTACCCAACACCCGCACGATCCGAATCACCCTGCGGGATAATGGGCCGGGAATTGCACCCGATGTGTTAGAACGGATTTTTGAGCCGTTTTTTACAACAAAACCCATTGGATTAGGAACGGGTTTGGGTTTAGCAATTAGCCATCAAGCCATTGTCGAAAAGCATCATGGCAAACTTGAATGCGTTTCGCAACCCGGTGAAGGAACAACCTTTTATCTAGAAATTCCCTTGCGTCAAGACCATACGCCTTAAGGAAGTCGCTTCTCATGCTTCAAAATTTATATATTGCAGCGATCGCCCCCAATAGCGGCAAGTCTCTGATCGTGTTAGGTTTAATGGAACTGCTGTCTAAGCGGATTGGTCGATTGGGCTTTTTTCGTCCAGTCACCCGCAGCGAAAACCATCGCGATAATGATATTGAACTGATCCGCAGTCGCTATCCTTTAGATGTCCCCTACGAAGCCCAATACGCCCTCACTCGCGAAGAATTGCAGCATTGGGTAGCGGACGGACATTATGATGAAATTCTCAAGCGGATTATTGAAAAATACAAAGCCCTAGAACGCCACTGCGATTTTATTGTTTGCGAGGGGATTGATTCGAGTGAAATTGATTCGGCGTTTGTCGATAACTTCGATACGCGAGTCGCCAATCATCTCTCTGCCCCAGTATTGCTGGTGGGTAACGGTCAAGGCAATACCCCGGCTGAAATTGTCGATACCGTTCGCACCGAACGAGAAGCCTTTATGGAAGCAGATTGCGCGATCGCAGCTACCATTGTCAATCGGGTGAATTCGGGCTTAATTGAGACGATTAATGCCCAATTAGAGGCCGTGTGGAACTATGACGATCCCGTGTTTACCCTTCCTGAAGATAGCGCGATCGCCCGACCGACGATCCAAGAAATTGTCCGCGCCATCTCTGCAAACTGGGTATATGGGGAAGATAGCCAACTCAACCGCGAGGTTCGCTGCTATAAAGTCGCCGCCATGCAACTGCCCAACTTCTTGCACCATCTCGAAGAGGGGAGTTTAATTATTACACCGGGCGATCGCGCCGATATCGTCCTGGGTTGTTTAACCGCCCTCCTGTCGGAAAGCTGCCCCAACATCGCCGGAATTGTCCTCACCGGGGGTTTAGAACTCGCCCCTAGCATTCAAAAACTCTTACAAGGGTTTCGCTGGCTGCATTTACCCATTGTCAGCGTCGCCACCAACACCTACGAAACCGCGACCCAAATTAGTCACGTCCAAGCCGAAATTACCCCCGACAACCCGCGTAAAATTGCCTCAGCGTTGGGCTTATTTGAAGCGCACATTGATACGGCTAAACTGCAAGCTTGTATCGCCGTTCCCCGTTCCGAACGCGTCACGCCCTTAATGTTTGAGTACGAACTCATCGAACGGGCGAAAATGCAAAAACAGCGTATCGTCTTCCCTGAAGGGGACGAAGAACGCATCCTCCTGGCTAGCGAAATCTTAAGGCGTCGTGGCGTTGCAGAGATCGTTCTTTTAGGAAAAGAAGGCGAAATTCGCGAGAAAATTGCCACCCTCGGCTTAAGTTTAAATGGCGTGCAGATTATCGACCCCTTGCGATCGCCCTGGCATGATGAATTCGCCACCACCTACTATAACCTGCGCCGCCACAAAGGCATCACCGAAGATTGCGCCCGCGATATGATGCACGATGTCAGCTACTTTGGCACGATGATGGTGTACAAAGATTTAGCCGATGGCATGGTATCCGGTGCCCAGCATACCACCGCCCACACCATTCGCCCCGCCCTAGAGTTTATTCGCACCCAACCCGGAACTTCAATTGTTTCTAGCGTCTTTTTAATGTGTTTGGCCGATCGGGTTTTGGTGTATGGTGATTGTGCCGTTAACCCCAACCCCAATACCCAACAGCTAGCTGATATCGCCATTAGTTCCGCCGCCACTGCCCAAACCTTCGGCGTAGAACCGCGAATTGCCATGCTATCGTACTCCACAGGAGCATCGGGAAAAGGCGCAGATGTCGATAAAGTCCGAGAAGCCACCCAACTCGTTCGCGAACTCCGTCCCGACTTGAAAATTGAAGGCCCCATCCAGTACGACGCCGCAGTCGATAGCGAAGTCGCCCACACCAAATTACCCGATAGCGAAGTTGCCGGACAAGCCACCGTCTTCATCTTCCCCGACTTAAACGCCGGAAACAATACCTACAAAGCCGTCCAACGTTCCGCCAACGCCGTCGCCATCGGCCCATTATTGCAAGGCTTAAGAAAACCCGTCAACGATCTCTCGCGCGGCTGTACGGTAACAGATATCGTCAATACAGTCGCCATTACCGCCATTCAAGCCCAAAAGAGCGATTCCCTTGTGGGGAAGAGGGTGGGGGGAAAGGAGTGCTGAGTGCAAAGTGCTGAGTGCTGAGTGGGGAAGAGGGTGGGGGGATGGGGGGATGGGGAGGTGGGGGGAAGGAGTGCAAAGTTCCGAGTTCCGAGTGGAAGAGGGTACTGAGTTGACAGTTATCAAGTCTTCCTATCTTTTCTTCTTCCCCAACCCCTAACTCCCAACTCCTAATTCCCGTTCTTCCCCCAACCCCTAACTCCCAACTCCTAATTCCCGTTCTTCCCCCAACCCCTAACTCCCAACTCCTAATTCCCGTTCTT